>CAZQDT010000021.1:0-19178 GCA_964592005.1 uncultured Eubacteriales bacterium | reverse complement strand
AAAATTATTCTGCGTGACACAACATATGTATTTTAACAGAAAAAATAAAATATTGCAATATAAAATTTGTTTATTTTAAAAAAATTAACATATTTATTTTTTTAGTATCATTTGTAACAATAATTTAATTAAAAACATTAGTAATTTAGTGAATTATATGATATAATACACAAGGGTGTATGAAAAATAAGAAGAAATAAATTTGATATGTTATAATTATCTTAAAATATCTTACTTATTTAGATGTAATTTAAGCTTGGAGGGGAAAATTTTGAAAAGAAGGTTGGTAAGTTATTTATTGATCGCAATGCTAATGTTTACGCAATCAGTTTCAGCTTTTGCATATTCCGATAATACAATATTAAGTGATACTATAAATAGTACATATATAGGAAGAATTGAAGCAAAAGATATTATAAATAATTCAGATTTTAAAGATATTTCTGAAGGTCATTATGCCAAAGAAAGTATAGTACGTATGTCAGCACTTAATCTTGTAAAAGGATATGGCAATAATTACAATCCAGATAATGCTGTTTCAAATCAGGAGGCTTTAGCATTTTTGCTCAGAGCAATAGGATTGGAAGATGAAGCTCAAGCGGCAGGAATACAGCAAAGAGCTAATTATCAGGATTCATCAGTTAGAGATTTATGGTCTTTAGGATATTTGAGAATTGCATTAAATAGAGGTTTAATAACAAATGCACAATATTCTGATGCGACAGCATCTGACCAAGACCAGCTCGATCCACAGACAAATTTTATACGTGCAGGAGCAGCGACAAGAGAAACGGTGGCGGAGTGGATAGCGAAAGTTTTAGATAGTGTGGACTCTTCAGTTCTTAATTATAATACTACACAGCAAAGTGTATATCAGTATTCTGATTGGGAGAGTATTTCACCCGAAAGAGTAAGTTATGTTGAAAAAGTGTCTATGGCAGGAATAATGAGAGGCTCGGAGGGCAAATTTAATCCTAAAGCTTATGTTACGAGGGCAGAAATGGCAGTAATTCTTAAAAATATGGATGCAGTTTATTATAAAATTATGGGTATAGAGAAGAAAACAGGTACAGTAGGGGCAGTTATGGATACAGATACTCAGACTACTGCAAATAGTGATTTTAATAAAAAGGTTTATGTACGTACTTCTGGTGGAGGAATAGATGTTTTTGAATATACTGCTAGTGTAAATTCTTCGCCTCAACCTCAAGAAAAAGATGCCGTAGTTTATGCCGATGGGAAAATAGGAGGATTAAGTATTCTTAAAGAAAATGACCAGATTGAATATTTGGTTTCATCGGATAATTCAACTATATTATATGTTTTTAAGACGAGTGAAATGGTAAAAGAAGTTATTCAGGATAAACTTGTAAAAATAGATGTATCAGCTAATACTATAGCTCTTAAAAAGACAGATGCAGAAGTTACAAGCTATACTTTGGCAAGTGGCTTAATAAAAGATGGTATATATATAAAGATGGATAATAGGGACAGGCTTATAAAAGATATACCAGCAGGAAGTATCCTAGAGCTTACTCTCAAAAATGATATTGTAATAGAAATTAAGTATATCGGTGAGCAGGAAATGTATACTGAAATAAAGGGAGTTGTAATAGAAAATAATTCTTTTTTAGGTTATATAACTATAATAAATTCAAATGGAGAAGAAGTAACTAAAAATTATTATGCGGGAACAATACAGGTAGAAAAGCAACAGTATTATGATGAAATGGACGAAGTAGGATATATAGACTCTATATTTCCAAATTTTGAATATGATGACAGGAATACATATATAGAAGATGTAGAAGCAGGAGATATAGTATTTATAAGGGTTGATGAAAATAATCCTCAGTATATAACGGAAATAAGTGCAGCGACAAATTATATTGTAAAATATGGTAAAGTTGGTCAGATATCTTCAAGTGATGGTGAAAATATAGGTATACTTATGGAATATGAAAATGGACAGACAGAGTGGCTTGATATTCCTTTAGATGTGTTTATTTCAAAAAATACTTATCCTGCACAGATTACGGATATAATGGCTGGTGACTGGATAAAGGTTTTGGTGAATGAGGCTATTTTGACACCAGGAGAAATAATACAATCAGTTAAAGAAGTTACCATAGAAGGAAGTGCAAGATATATTACAGGAATATATAAGGCACAGCTTATAAATGTAAATAAAGCACAGAAACAGATGGTTTTTAAAGATTCTCAAAGTTTAGATAAATATGGTTGGACAGATTATCAACAGGTTAGATATATAAATTATAATAATAGTTCGGGAGTAGAATATTATTATAATGGTAATCGGGTATCTCTAGATTATGTTTCGCAAAGGCTTAAAAATGTTGAAGCCTATATTGCTACGGAAACATCTTTTGGAGGAGAAAAAGCAGTAAAAATAAGCTTTAGAAGTAGTAGAGATGAATATCTTGAAGCAGATAATATAATATATGCAAATGGAACAGGTACAATAGGAACAGTTGAAAATTCATCTATAAAGACTGATGATGGAACAATAGTTGTACGTTATGGAAGACTTACAAAAGGCAGCAATGTGGCAGTCCTTGATTATGCAGCGATAGAACTTAATGGAAATTCTTCGGCGGCAGTTGTAAGTGTTTCAGAAGCACCAAATACATCAGGAGTAATAATTGCAAGAGGAAGAATAAAAAGTATTGATGAAGGAAAAAGTTTCCAAGTACAATCTATGGCTGTTTTAAATGATATGAAGTGGTCTTATACACCAATAGAAAGAATATTTAATATAGATTATAATACTCAATTTTATAATGAAAATGGATGGGCTGAGCCAAATACATTTATAGATTATACTGAAAATACAGCATATGATAAAGTCTGTACAATTATAGCAGACGGAACAAATGCAGCATATGTTATAGAAAATCCATATGTAAGACAGGGTATAAGAGGTACTATATATGAAGTTGATGGAAATACAGTAAAATTGAAAGATACATATATATATAATACAGAAAAAAATACTTGGGAATTTTATAGTAAGGAAAATTCAGCTCTTACAGTAACAATACCTAATAATTACATAATAGTAGGAGATAATCAGGTACTTGGTATAAATGCTTTGAAAGCAGGTCAGCAAATAAAGGTTATGACAGATGTGTTAGATGCAGAAAATCTTACACAGGAAACAGAAATAACGGGTTATATAACATACATTGAAAAGTAGAGGTGAAAGTAGTGAAAAAGACGATTTTATCCATGTTGATGACTGTTTTGGTGTCAATGTTTATGACAATGGGGGTATATGCTCAGATAGGAGATATGGGTTATTTTGGAGGAATATCTGAGGGTACATCACTTCCTAAGACTATGGAAGAAATTGTTACAAGCAGTAAAAAGAAAAAAAATACAACAAGAACTATGGAATATAAAGAAATAATATTTCTGTCAGGGAAACCAGTAGAATTTGTGGGAAGTATTGAAGTTGAAGCTGGTGAAGCGAGTGGTGACAGTGGTACTTATGAAGAAACTTATACTATTTCTCCGAGTAAATATAGCTCAGATGAAGTAAGTATAGACAGAGAAATTGTATTTGTAGTGACATATGAAAAAGTTCCAAGTTTAGAAACTTTGTCAGGTTATCAGATAGTTAAAAATTATGCAATAGACTCATGGAAAGAGAAAATAGTGGTAGATGGGACTACATATACGCTAGATGAAGATAAATCTTATTATACAAGAATTGCCAATGAAGAATCTGAGGGTGGAGTTAAATATGTTACAAGTAATGTAAATAGTAGAGCAGTTTATACAACAGATGGTGAAAATGAACAGGTAATTAAAACTATTTATGGTGAAGCTTATGGATATGACCAAGCTTGGTCAAGTACAGAAACGCAAAGAATGAACTGCACAATAGATTATAGAAGTGCAAGCGATTCATGGCAAATGCAGGTGCAGTTAAGACCATCCGTTACAGTAAATAAAGTATTACAGTATTCTCCTAATGAACCATCTATTACAAGTTTTACAGGAAATTACTATGAAGTACTTCAAAGACAGAATGCACTTTATTATGATATTTTAGCAATGCCTAGTAAATTTGAAAGAGATGTTGAAAAAAGTGGAATGATAAATATTGAAACTTTTAACGATATAGAGGCTTTGAGAGTCCCATCGGCATTAAGTCTTGTTGCACTGAAAGGAAATGCAGCTGAGGAAGATATAAAACAATTATATAGTATGGGAGTTTTGGATAATCCACAATATTTTGTTCCATCACAGGGAATAACAAGGTCGCAGTTTATAACAGCTTTGGTAAAAGCTGTCAAACTTCCTGTTGAAGAAACTGTAACAACAACAAAAACTAGTAGTAGAAAAAATTCAAAGAAAAATACGGCAACAGTAGAATATTTGTTTCAAGATTTTAGTTCAGAAAGAGAAGAATATAAATATATAAAAGCAGCATATAATGCAGGAATAACTATTGGAAGGGATAATGGAAAATTTAGACCTGATGAGATTGTAACAAAAGAAGAGGCGTTTTGCCTTATTTTGAGGGCTTTAGGAGTAAAAAATCAAGCATATGCGTCTGTACCTTATACAGCTTTTGTAGATAATGATGAGATAAGTGACTGGGCTAAAAATGAAATTGCTTATATGGCAAAACTTGGAATAATAAGCGCGGATGAGGAAGGGAAAATGAATCCTAAGGACCAGCTTTCAAAAGCAGAAGGGGCAGCACTTATAAATTCTTTTGTAAAATATATGAGAGAAAAAATGCAGGTTGATTATGTAGAAAATTTAATATATTATATTAATTAAAAGATTTTAATTGATATTTTATAATTTTCAGAAAACGCACAGCAGATTTTATAGCTGTGCGTTAAATATTTTACAGAGATTTTGTATTGAATAAAATCATTTTATATCATATAATTATCAAATGAAACAAAAAATTTGCTCGAACCGCAAATGTTTTCATATTTGAGAGTGTTACTTATATTTTTGTTAAATTATGTGTGTTTTTATACAAAAATATGAGTATAGGGCATTCACCCTATAAATTAAAATTTTAAATAATGCCTTTATGAAAGCAAGTTTTCAACAGTCATATATAAAATTTTTATTTACACTTCTCATTGTTTAATTTATATTATAAATTGTTCATAACTTTATTATTAAGCATAAAATTTTGGGAATTTTAGAAAAGAGGTAATTTATATGCAGTACAAAAAAAGTATCAAATATGAAATAGATATGTGTAGTGGTTCAATATTGAAAAAAATGTTGTTGTTTTCAATACCACTGATGTTTTCAAGCATTTTACAGCTGTTGTTTAATGCGGCAGATGTGGTAGTTGTAGGAAAGTTTGCAGGAGATAATTCTCTGGCAGCAGTAGGTTCAAATGGTTCACTTATTAATTTAATGACAAATCTTTTTGTAGGTTTATCAATAGGTACAAATGTACTTGTTGCTCGTTATTATTCTTCTAAAAAAGAAGAAGATTTGAAAAAAACTATACATACATCTATTATGTTAAGTATTATAAGTGGTTTTTTGCTTATGATTATAGGTTTAGTCTTTGCAAGAAAAATTCTTGTTCTTATGCAGTCACCTCCGGAGGTTTTAGATTTAGCTGTGATTTATTTGAGGATTTATTTTATAGGTATGCCTGCAATTATGATTTATAATTTTGGAAGTGCTATTTTACGTGCAATCGGAGATACAAAAAGACCATTATATTATTTGGCTTTGGCAGGAATTGTAAATGTGGTGCTGAATTTGTTTTTGGTAATAGTTTTTAAACTTGATGTGGCAGGTGTTGCTATAGCAACTGTTATATCTCAATGTATTTCAGCATATTTGGTAATTCGTTGCCTTATGAAAGAAGAAGGAGCAATTCGCTTAAATCTTAAAAATTTAAATATAGATAAAGAAAAATTTTTAAAAATTTTACAGATTGGTTTACCAGCAGGTTTTCAAGGAATTATGTTTTCTATTTCAAATGTAATTATTCAGTCATCAGTAAATACTTTTGGTGAAATAGTAGTAGCAGGAAATTCAGCAGCATCAAATATTGAGGGATTTGTATATATGGGAATGAATGCTTTTTATCAGGCGTGTATTTCATTTGTAAGTCAAAATTTAGGTGCAGGCCAGTATAAGCGTATTAATAGAATAGTGATTACAGCGGTTTGTTGTGCATTTACGATAGGTGCAGTATTTGGAAATTTAGTAGTATTTTTTGGACAAGATTTGTTAGGAATATATTCAAACAATCCAGAAGTTATTACGGCAGGTATGGAACGTTTGAAGGTAATAGCGTCTACATATGCTTTGTGTGGAATAATGGATGTTATGGTTGGAGGACTTCGTGGATTAGGTTATTCCGTAGTTCCTATGATAGTTTCAATAGTCGGTGTGTGTTTACTTAGACTTGCTTATATTGCAACGATAT
This sequence comes from uncultured Eubacteriales bacterium, assembly GCA_964592005.1. GTDB lineage: Bacteria > Bacillota > Clostridia > Lachnospirales > CAZQDT01 > CAZQDT01. The sequence goes on along the minus strand of CAZQDT010000021.1, from coordinate 12,727 downwards.
TCCAGATAGAGCAATTTCATACAATCAGAGCATTGTATATGACATATCCGATTTCATGGGCTTTGACATTCTGTGTACATTTATTATGTTTTATTGTAATTCGTATAATGTTAGGTAAAAAATGGAAGAAACAGATTGAGGCTTAAATAGTATAATAAATTTATAGCTTTATAAAAAATTAAGCAGGGGAGTTTGGCTATGGATTTTATGGGAATAAGCAAAATGGGTAAAGAAAAGCAAAAATCAGAACAAATTTTAAAATATTTAAGAGAAGAATATGCTTCTATTTGTGAAATAGATTTGGAAAAAGATATTTATACAGTTTTAATGAGTAGTCAATATGCTTTGCCGGGAATAGGAGAAAATGACTGTTATAGTAAAACGAATGAAAGAATTTTTGATAATTGGATTGAAAGTGAATGTAAACAACATAGGGTGGAACTAGGTAGAATTGAAAATTTAAAAAAAGCTTTTTTAAAAAATGACCGTATTGAATATGAGTATAGACTTACTACACATAATAAACCTTGGAGAAAAGTTGTTTTTTATGTTTTAGAAAGAAATAATGGCTTGGCAAGTAAAGTGATAATGTCTACATTTTATTCAGACAAAGGAAATGAAATATGTGACGGAAGTTGTACGGAAAAATGTGAAATAAGAAAGCAAATTAAAAATTATCAGGATATGTTTTTAAATACAGCAGCAGATACATACTCTGACTTACTTAAGATAAATCTTGAAACTTGGGAAACTGTAAGAATTAAATTTGAAGATGGAAAAATTGTTGAAAGAAAAGAAAATGAAAAGTGGGACGGAGTTTTAGAAGGTTTGCTTTCTCTTATGGAGCCTAAAGAAAGAAGTAGAGTAAAGTCGGTATGTAGTATTGAAAAATTGAAAAAAGCACAATTAGGAGATACATATACTTTAAATTATAGAAGTCTGTTTAATAGTCGTACAGGAGATTATCGTTGGTATACTACGAAAGTAAAGATATTGGAAGAAGATGGAAAACTTGTTGCAACGATTTTTTCACTTGACAATACAGAAACTGCAAATAAAGAAAGAATTATTGAAGAAAATAAAAGAAAACTTAAAGAAAGCGAAAGTGTAAGAAAACAGTATGAAGATTTGTTTTTGAGTGCTTCTGTGGATATGTATGTTGAAATATTGAAAGTAAATGTAGATACAGGAAAAACCAAAAGTATAAAAATTAAAGATAATAAAATAGTAGAAGTTCCACTATATGAAAGCATAAAAGAGCTAAAAGATGTTTTTACTGAAAAAATGTTTCCAGAATATAGAGAAGAAGCTTTAAATATTTTAAATTCAGTTATAAATTCAGATAAATATGGAGAAGGTGTTTCGTATAATTATCAGGTTAAAAGTGAAAATATACAGGAAGAGGGACGTTGGTATACTTCTACAATAAGAGTTATGGAGGAAGAAGAAAATAAAGTATTGACATTGTTTACAGTAGATAATAGTGAGGCTGTAAATGAAAGGAAAAAATTGGTGGAAGCACAGAAACAGTTGCTTGAAGTGGCACTTACGCAAGCAAAAGATGCCAATAAAGCAAAAAGTACATTTTTATCAAATATGTCACATGATATACGTACACCAATGAATGCAATCATAGGATTTACTTCTCTTGCCGCTGCTCATTTAGATGATAAACAAAGGGTAGAGGATTATTTACAGAAAATAAAATCTTCAAGCAATCATTTATTAAGTCTTATAAATGATGTATTGGATATGTCGAGAATCGAAAGTGGAAAAGTACAGATTGAAGAAAAAGAATGTAATTTATCTGAAATAATACATGAATTGAAAGATATAATTCAGCCTCAAATTCAAGAAAAACAACTTGATTTTCATATAGATACAGTTGGGGTAGTGGCTGAAAATATCTATTGTGATAAATTAAGGCTTAATCAGGTGCTTATAAATTTGCTCAGTAATGCAGTTAAATTTACCCCTGAAAATGGGACAGTATCAATAAAAATTGAACAACTTAAAAAACAGGTTAAAGACTATGCTTTGTTTGAATTTACTGTAAAAGATACAGGGATAGGAATAAGTGAAGAATTTGCAAAACGTATTTTTGAACCTTTTGAGAGAGAAAAAAAGGTAGATGCTGGCAAAATCCAAGGAACAGGTTTGGGAATGGCAATTACTAAAAATATAGTAGATATGATGGGTGGAACAATATCATTAAAAAGTGAGATTGGAAAAGGTACAGAGTTTACAGTTAGACTTGATTTAAGAGTACAACCTTCAATAAGTGAGACAGAAAAGGTAGAAGAATTAAAAGGACTTAGAGCTTTAGTAGTAGATGAAGAGCTTAACACATGTGAAAGTATTGTGAAGATGCTTAATCAAATGGGAATATATGCAGAATGGGCAAGTTCTCAGGAAAATGCCTCAGCACGTATTGATGAAGCATTGAAAGCAGGTAAAAAGTTTGACATATATATTTTAGATTGTATTATAGCTGATAAAAAAGGAGTAGAGGTGGTTAAAAAAATTAAACAACAGATAGGAAAAGATGAAGCAAGTATTATTTTGATTTCCTATGATTGGACTGATATTGAAGATGGAGCAAAAGAGGCAGGAGTTAATTATTTTTGTAGCAGACCGATTTTTATGTCAGATTTGAAAAAAGTAGTTTTGAATGCTAGAGGAATAATAGATAATAAAAGTGAACAAGAGAAAAAAGAAAAAGATTTTGCTCAATTTGAAGGCAAAAGAATTTTGTTGGCAGAAGATAATGAAATGAATCGTGAAATTGCAAAAGAATTATTGAAGTACAGCGGAGTTGGGTTTATAATAGAAGAAGCAGAAGATGGAGCTGTGGCAGTTGAAAAAGTAAAAGTTTCGGAAGAAGGATATTATGATTTAATTCTAATGGATATAGAAATGCCTAATATGAATGGTTATGAGGCAACAAGAGCAATTAAACAATTGCCAAGGAAAGATGTTGAAAATCTGCCAATTATTGCAATGACTGCAAATGCTTTTGAAGAAGATAAAAGAAAAGCACTTGAAAATGGAATGGCAACACATATTACGAAGCCAATAGAAATAAACAAATTTTTGGTTACACTTGAAGAAATACTGAATAAAAAGAAATGAAAGTGAGGAAATGAGATGAAAGTTACTTGTCAAGCGGAAGTATGTTCTAATAAGGAGATAGCACCGGGTATATTTGATATGATTATAAATTGTCCTGATTTAATGAAATTTGCTAAACCAGGACAGTTTGTAAATGTATATTCAAAAAAAGGTGAAACTATTTTGCCAAGACCAATAAGTATAGCAGGTATACATTGGGCAACAGAAAGTTTAAGACTTATATATGCAGTGGTTGGAAAAGGGACAGAAGAATTTTCACAACTGAAAGTAGGAGATAGTGTAAGAGTAATGGGACCATTGGGAAATGGTTTTATGATTGATGAAAACCTAACAGAGCATCTGATTGTAGCGGGAGGAATAGGGACACCGCCTATGTTGGAGCTTGCCAAACATTTAAAAGGAAAGGTAAAAGTGTATTTAGGTTTCAGAACAAATCCTATATTGGTAGATGAATTTGAAAAAATAGGTGCAGAGGTACATATTGCTACTGACGATGGAAGTGTAGGCTTTAAGGGTAATAATGTACAATTGCTTAGACAGGAAAATCCAGCAGCACAGATGATATATAGCTGTGGTCCGAAGGTAATGCTTAAAGCACTTGCAGCTTGGGCAGAAGAAAAGAAAATTCCTTTGCAGGTATCTATGGAAGAACGTATGGCTTGTGGTATAGGTGCTTGTGTAGGCTGTGTATGTAAGACAAAAAGTGAAGATGATAAAGATGGGTGGGAGCATAAAAAAGTATGTATGAATGGTCCTGTATTTATGAGTGATGAGGTGATTTGGAATGAATAAAAATTTAAGTGTAACAGTAGCCGGAGTAACAATGAAAAATCCTGTAACTACTGCTTCAGGAACTTTTGGTTCTGGCAGAGAGTATGAAGATTTTGTTGACCTCAATAAACTTGGAGCAATAACTGTTAAAGGAGTAGCAGATAAACCTTGGAAAGGTAATAATGCACCTCGTATAGCTGAAACTTATGGTGGAATGTTAAATAGTGTAGGACTTCAAAATCCTGGAGTTGAGTATTTTATAAAGAATGATTTACCATATTTGAAAAAATATGATACAAATATAATTGTAAATGTATGTGGACATACAGTAGAGGAATATTGTAATGTTGTAGATGCTTTGACAGATACAGACGGAATAGCGTTACTTGAGCTTAATATTTCCTGTCCAAATGTAAGTGCGGGAGGAATTACATTTGGCACTAATCCTCAAATGGTGGAAAAAGTAGTTGCAGAAGTTAAGAGCAGGGCAAAGCAGCCGCTTATAGTTAAATTAAGTCCTAATGTAACAGATATAACAGAAATTGCAAAAGCAGCAGTAGCAGGTGGAGCAGATGCTTTATCTTTAATAAATACTCTTTTGGGTATGAGGATAGATATAAATAGGAGAAAACCTATACTTGCAAACAAAATGGGAGGATTTTCAGGACCAGCAATTAAACCAGTAGCAGTACGTATGGTTTATCAGGTGGCAAATAGTGTAAATGTTCCGATTATTGGAATGGGAGGAATTGCTACGGGTGAAGATGCCATAGAATTTATTTTAGCAGGTGCAACGATGGTATCCGTAGGTACAGCTAATTTTATGAATCCAAGAGCAACTATGGACGTGATAAAGGGAATAGAAGAATATATGGATAAATATAATGTAAAAGATATTAATGAGCTTAGAGGAGCTTTAAATTAAATAAAGAATTTGAAAACAGCTGTTTATGACTAAATTTTAGTTATAGATGGCTTTTTTTTATTGTCATAATCTTGATTGTACAGGCATACAAATAAGTATAAAGAAAAAATTATACGGAGGGGAGAAAATGTCTGTAAAAGAAGTAATTATGAGTTGTTTGCCACCCAAATTAAGAGAAGGACTAAAAGTAATATCTGATGATAAATTTGAAAAGCTTACAGAAATAAGAATAAGAGCGGGCAGACCAATAGTTGTTTATTGCAGGGGTATTGAAGAAATTTATATGGAAAAAAATCCACCGATTTTAGAGGATTTGGTACATACGATTGAACTTATGAGTAATTATTCTCTTTATGCAATAGAAGAGGAAATAAAGCAGGGTTATATAACAATAAAAGGGGGTCATAGGATAGGAGTTTCAGGAAAAGTGGTTTTAGATAGCGGAAAAATAAAGACTATAAAAAATTTTAATGCCATAAATATAAGGATATCACATCAAATATTAGGTTGTGCAGAGAAACTGTATAAAGAAATTTTTAAGGAGGACAAGCTTTACCATATTCTTATAGCTGCACCGCCATTATGTGGTAAAACTACCATTTTGAGAGATTTTATAAGAATTTTGAGTAACAGTGGAAAGAAAGTGTCACTTGTGGATGAACGTTCAGAGATTGCGGGGTGTTTTAATGGAATGCCGCAAAATGATGTAGGAATGAGAACAGATATAATGGACAGTTGCCCTAAAGCATTGGGAATGATGTTGATGCTTCGTTCAATGTCACCTGAAGTGATAGTTGCAGATGAAATAGGCAGAAAAGAGGACATAGAGGCGATAGAAGAAATTATAAACAGTGGTGTAAAGCTTATATGTACAGTACACGCTAGAGATTTGGAAGATATGAAAAAGAGAACGGTATTGAATGAGCTTTTAAGTAAGAATATTTTTGAAAAAATAGTAATTTTAAGCAAAAGAAATGGTATGGGTACGATAGAAAAAATTTACGATACAGGATGTGAAAAAATATGTTTTTAAAGATAGCAGGTTCGGTATGTATTGTGCTGGGTGGAGGTTTTATAGGTAATTATATGTCGCAAAGACAAAATAAAAGAAAAAAACAGCTTTTAAGTTTAAAGAAATCTTTTATATTTTTAAAATCCCGTATTGAATATTGTTGTGAAGAATTATCTGAAGCATTTGAAAATGTAGCATTTAAGACAGAGAAGCCAATAAATATTTTGTTTGAAAACTCAGTGAAAAATTTAAAAAATAGAGAAAAAACAGTGGAAGAAATATGGACAGAAGAGTGTGATAATTTTTTAAAGAAATCTTTTTTGTCAAAGGAAGATGTAGAAATGTTAAAAATGTTTGGAAAAACTTTGGGATATTCTGATATAAAACATCAAGTTGAAAATATAAACTTACAAGTAGATTATATAAATAAAATTGTTGAAACAATAAATCAAGAAGGAGAAAAAGAAGAAAAAATTTATCGGAGCTTGGGAATTTTAGGCAGCTTATTGTTAGTGATTATATTATTGTGAGGTGAAAAAAATGGAGATAGAGATAGTATTTAAAATAGCGGCAGTAGGAATTTTAGTATCTGTATTAAATCAGGTGCTTATAAGGTCAGGCAGGGAAGAACAGGCAATGATGACTACTTTGGCTGGCTTAGTAGTGGTTTTATTTTGGGTAATAGATTATATAAATCAACTTTTTCAGACTGTACAGACTCTTTTTCAGTTGTAGGAGTGATTAAATGGATATAATGAAAATAACCATTATGGGAATAATGGCAGCTATATTGTCAGTAGTTATAAAAAAATATAATCCTGAGCTTAGTATGCTTATAGGACTTTCAACAGGAATATTAATTATGTTGGCAGTAATACCTCAGCTTAAAGCGGTAATAGATATTGTTTATAATTTATACCGAAATATAAATCTTGATAAGATATATATAGGGATAGTGCTTAAAATGATAGCGATAGCCTATATAGCAGAGTTCGGGGTACAAATCTGTAAAGATGCAGGAGAGGGAGCAATAGCTGCTAAAATAGAGCTTGCAGGAAAACTTATAATTATTATAATTTCTGCTCCGATATTTACAGCGTTGCTCAAGCTTATACTTACGATAATGCCTGTATAGGAGGTTGAAATGAAAAAGCTTACATTATTTTTTATTATATTATTTTTTGTTTTTGGTAATTTTATAAATATTTATGCAGATACAACAGATGACATAATTAGCAGCAGTGGAATTTATGAACTTAATGAAGAATTAAAGGAATTGGGAAAAGAGAATGAGTATATAAAAAATTTTGATTTGGTAGATATTGTGAAAAATACAATTACTTCGGGAGAAATATTAAATTTTGAGGAATTATTTAAAACAGTGTTAGAAATTCTTTTTAAAGAAATATATCATCAGGGAGGAACTTTAAGAAATCTTATATTTATAGTATGTATATGTGCTTTGACACAGAATTTAAGCAGTTCTTTTGAAAGTAAATCTGTGGGAGAAATTACTTTTTATTCCTGCTATATAGTATCAGTTATGTTATTAGTACAAAGTTTTAAAAGTGCGGCTGATATGACTGCAAATATGATATCTAAACTATCAGAATTGCTTATAGTATTTTTGCCTGTTTTAAGTGGTTTATTAATAAGTTCGGGAAATTATACGACAGCAGCTATGTTTCAGCCTATTGGAATTTTTGTAGGTCAGATAATAGTAAAACTTGTTGAAAATTTAATCATAGCGTTGATTATTTCAACTACAATGTTAGAAATAGTGAACTACTTATCTCCGAAAGATATACTTGGAAAACTAACTAAGTTGAGTAAAAAAACTATAAGCTGGGGAGTAAAAACTATGTGTATGATTTTTAGTGGAATTTTGACTTTGAATAAAGTTACAGCTCCATTGACAGATGGAATGGTTAATAAGACGACAAAGACAGCGATGGGAATTATTCCGGTAGTAGGGGAGGTTATGGAAGGAAGTGTAGATATTGTAATGGGCTGGACAAGCCTTATAAAGAATGGAGTTGTTTTGGGAGCAATTATATTTATGATTATTTTATCATTTTTTCCTGTAATAAAGCTTGCAGCAATGATATTTGTTTATAAATTTGTGTCAGCAATAATATCTCCTTTGACTGATAAAAGGCTGGTACAGTGTATTGACTCGGTAGCAGACTCTTGTCAGCTTTTATTAGGAGTTTTAGTAGGAGTAATTTTTATATGTACTGTAATTTTTTTGATAGGTATAAGTATAACAATTATTTGAGGAGAAAAAAATGTCAGTTTATATTAAAAACATAGTTTTTGTAATGATTTTTAATGTGTTTGTAGAAGTTTTAATGCCAAATAATAATTTTAAAAAATATATGAATATGGTTATTGGTTTTATAGTTATTCTTATAGTATTAGAGCCTATAAGAGAAAATTTTTCGGCTTCAGATAAGTTTGATTTGGAAGTTTTTGCTATTCAAAGTCAGATAGAAAATAATTCCTTTGTGCAACAAAAAGAATTTTATGAAGAAAAACAAGAACAATTAATTATTGATACATATACCGAAAATATTAAACAGCAGATAAATCAGATAATTGAGAAAAGTTCTGATGTAGAAATTGAAAGCATTAACTTAGAGTTAGATGAATATAATATTAAAAGTATAGAAGTTTATGGATATGAAAAGAAAGGAGAGGTCATAAATAATCAAATAAATATCGAAAAAATTCTTATAGGTAAAAAAACAGCAGAGGTTTCAAATATAGAGGATAAAAATTATAAAATACAGGAAAATTTAAAAAATTTAATTTCAGACTTCTATAATATTGAAACTGATAATATACATATAATTGTAAGAAATATAGAAGAGTAAAACAAAGGCTAAAGGGGTGTTTTTATGTTAGAAAAGCTCTTAAAAAAGGCTAAAGAAGAAAAGGGGGAAGATAAACTAAAAAATTGGATAATACTTATGGCATTTGGAGTGATGCTGTTGTTGTTGGGAAATGGAATGTTTGAAAAAAAGGAAACGAGTGGAGAAAGTTTGAAAACAGAGGTTTTGAGTGCGGTTAGCGAAGATGATTATGAAACTGCTATGGAAAAAAAGCTTGAAGAAATATTAACTCAAGTACAGGGAGCAGGAAAGGTAGAGGTGATGATTACAACATCAAGTGGAAAAGAAATAGTTGTAGCAGATGATATTTCAAAAAGTGAAGATACTATACAGGAAACAGATGCAAGTGGAGGAACAAGGACAACTAAAAGTTATAGTGAAGAAAGTAAATCTGTTATGTATACACCTCAAAGTGGTAAATCAGAACCTTTAGTGCTTAAGGAACTTGAACCTAAAGTTGAGGGAATTATAATTGTAGCAGAAGGAGGAGATAATGCGATAGTTGAAAGTAATTTAAGAAAGGCGGCAGGAGCATTATTTGATGTGCCAGTGTATAAAATAGAAGTTTTTAAGATGAAGTAAGGAGGATTTTTATGATGATGGTTATTAAAAGAAATCAGATAATAGTTACAGCTTTAGTTATAATGTTGGCGATTGCAGGTTATTTAAATTATACTGACCAAAAAGAAAATTTAGCAGTAAATTCGGACAATGTAAAAAATAATTCAGAATTGTCTGAAAATCTTATGCCTGAAGATTTTGAATATGAAGAATTTGCGGGTATAGATATTTTTAATGGTGAAATAAGTATAGCTTCTACAAATGAGGGCAATATAGATTCAGAACTTACTGTGGCAGAAAATCAAACAGAGTTAGAAAATATAAGTGCAGACAGTTCAGAACTTCCAGAAATAGCTGAAAATGGGAATAATGTTGGCGAGGCAGTATTTGTAAATACTTCTTTGGATAGTACATATTTTGTTCAGGCAAAACTTGAAAGAGAACAGGCAAGAGCAAAACAAAAAGATATGCTTACAGAGATGATAAATAATACAAATCTTGAAAAAGAACAAAGAGCTGAATGTGCAAATGCGATGCTGGATATTCAAAAAAGAATAGAAAAAGAAACTTCAGCAGAAGCTATGATTAAATCAAAAGGGTTTGATGAGGTTTATGTACGTATAGATGACAATACAGTAGATGTGGTAGTAAATAAAAAAGAGCTTACTGATGCAGAAAAAGCACAGATAGAAGATATTGTAGTGCGTAAAACAGGTATCAGTGTTGAAAATATAAGAATAAGTCCATTAAAGTAGTAAAAGCTTAAAAATTTGCTTTTCAAAAGCTAATCTTTCTGTTATAATAATAAAAACGGATTTTTACAATAAATAAAAATAACTTAGTCACAGTTTTGAAGAGGAGGATTTAAAAATGGCTGATGAAATAGAAGAATTAGAAAATTTAGAAACAGAGAAAAAAGGTATTGGAAAAATTCAGATTGCTGATGAAGTAATTGCTATTATAGCAGGAATTGAAGCTACAAATGTAGAAGGTATTGCAGGAATGTCAGGAAACATTTCTGGAGAAATAATGGAAGTTCTTGGACGCAAAAATCTTTCAAAAGGTGTTAAGATAGCTATTGAAGAAAGTAGTGTAAGTATAGAACTCAATGTTGTTATTAATTTTGGAGTTAAAATACCTGAAGTAGCGACTGAAGTTCAAAAGAAAGTTAAAAATGCTGTTGAAACTATGACAGGTTTGGAAGTTTCTCAAATAAATCTTAATATTGTAGGAATACATTTTGGAAAAAACAAGTCGAATGATGACAAAGAAAATAACTAATGATGATTTGGGGGCTGTTTATGACAGCCCTTTTGTCAAGTAGGAGGAAGAAATGAAACGTAGAGAAGCAAGAGAATGTGCTTTTTCTTTGTTATTTCAAATGAATTTTTGGAAAACAGAAGAATTTGAAGCACAGATAGAATTATTTTTTGATGAGCAAGAACAGGAAATAGATGAAAATAGCAGAAAATTTATAGAAACTGAAGCAATAGGGGCTTTTGATGCGAGAGAAGAAATAGACAGGATTATAGATGAAGCAGCTAAGGATTGGACTACACAAAGAATGTCAAAAGTAGATTTAAATATACTCAGACTTGCAGTATATGAAATAAAATATAGAGATGATATACCTAATGGAGTGGCAGTAAATGAAGCAGTAGAGATTGCCAAAAAATACAGTTCAGATGAAGCTCCAGCATTTATAAATGGTATTTTGGCAAAAATATCAAATAGAAACTAAGAGGATATTATGGCTAAGGTTTTTACGGTTATTCAGTTAAATCAATATATTAAATATTTATTTGAAAAAGATTTAGCACTTAGAAGTATATGGGTGCAGGGTGAGGTGTCCAATTTTAAGAAACATTCCTCTGGACACCTTTATTTTACCTTAAAAGATTCACAAAGTGCAATAAATTGTGTAATGTTTAAGTCAGCAGCAGCATATATGAAATTTCAACCTGAAAATGGTATGCAGGTATTATTATGTGGCAGAGTTTCATTATACGAAAAGACAGGACAGTATCAGATATATGTTGATGAAATGCAGCCAGATGGTAAAGGCACTGTATATATGGCATTTGAGCAATTAAAGAAGAAACTTTCTGAAGAAGGATTATTTGATATATCTCATAAAAAGTCATTACCTAAATATCCAAGTGCAATAGGTATAATAACTTCTCCGACAGGTGCGGCAGTCAGAGATATTATAAAAGTAAGCAAGAGGAGAAATTCAGGAATTTTTTTGGTTTTGTGTCCTGTTCTAGTACAAGGAGAAGATGCACCGAGAGATATAGTAAGAGCTGTAAAGCTTATGAATGAATGGAATAAAGTGGATTTGATTATATTGGGTCGAGGTGGCGGTTCGATTGAGGATTTACAGGCTTTTAATAATGAGGAGGTTGCAAGGGCGGTATATGCCTCAGAAATACCTATTATATCAGCAGTAGGTCATGAAATAGATTTTACAATAACCGATTTTGTAGCAGATGTAAGAGCAGCTACACCGTCAGCGGCAGCAGAGATTGCAGTGCCATCAATAGATGAATTATTAAAAGAGATAAATGTTAAAAGTAATAGAATGTATAATGCTGTAAATATGATTATTTCAGATTATAAATATAGAATTGATTTCTTAGAAAATAAAATAAATCTCCGAAATCCTGTGGAACAGGTTTATCAATCTCAGATTTATTTAGAAAGACTTCAAAAACAGATGAAAAGAGCCATAGATGTTAAAGTAAATGCCAAGAAAACAGAGTTTTTACATCTTATGGACAAGCTTGAGGCAGTTTCACCTCTTTCAGTACTGAAAAGAGGATATACCATAGTTTATGATGAAAATATGAAGGCAGTAAAAAAAGCAGAAGCTTTAAAAGAAAATGATTTTATAAAGATACAGTTTCAAGATGATTATGTAACAGCACAAATAAAATCTAAGGGGAAATAATTATGCCAAGAAAGAAAAGTCAGTCATTGGAAGAGGACTTAAAGCTTATAGAAGATATTGTAGAACAGCTTGAAAGTGGAGAACTTGATATTGAAGAAGCCATAAAAATTTACAAGTCCGGTATGGAATTGTCAAAACGCTGTGCGGATAGACTTTTAGATATAGAAAAACAAGTAACAGTTTTGTATAAAAATTCAACAGGCGAGATAGAAGAAAGAAAATTTGAATCTGAAGAGATTGAGTAGGGGATGCTAACTTTGAAAGAAATTTTAGAAAAGAAAATAATGGTAATCAATCAATACCTTGATAAATATATTGAAAATTCTGACGGATATCAAAAAGAGATATTTAAAGCAATGAGATATAGTGTTTTTGCAGGTGGAAAGAGATTAAGACCTATTTTGTTAATCGGAGCTTATGAAGCTTTTGGAGGTAACTAACAGTTACAAATAAGTTATAAAAGTTTATTAAAACATACTAAA
>CAZQDT010000020.1:0-19209 GCA_964592005.1 uncultured Eubacteriales bacterium | reverse complement strand
TACCTAAATCTTTTTCCATACCATTCCATGTGACTTCTGTTGCATATATAGGCAAATTAAATTTTCTCGAAAGTATACCAGCTCCTTTTATATGGTCACTATGTTCATGAGTAATAAAGATAGCTTTAATATCATTTCCTGTTAAATTAATTTCTTTAAGTCCTTCTTGTACCTTTTTCCCACTTAAACCCACATCTATCAAAATATGTGTGTTTTTACTACCTACATATACACTATTTCCACTGCTGCCACTTGATATGGAACAAAATCTCATAAACTTTTACCGCCTATTCTTCTTTAATTCTTTCTATATCCGCCCCTATAGCTCTAAGCTTATCTTCTATGTACTCATAGCCTCTATCTATATACTTAACATTACCGATAGTAACTTTTCCTTTAGTAGCCAATGCACTTATTATCAGTGCAACTCCTGCCCTTAAATCAGTTGCCATTACTTCTGCTCCTGAAAGTTCAGAAACACCATTTATAACTGCAACTCTATCTTCTACAATTATATTTGCTCCAAGTCTTTTAAGCTCATTAACATATTGAAACCGATTGTTAAAAACATTTTCCGTAACCAAACTAACTCCTTCTGAAGTAGCTAAAAGTGCCACCATCTGAGGCTGTAAATCTGTTGGAAATCCCGGATAATACATAGTTTTTACATTTACACCTTTTAAAGGAATTTTAGTTTTAACTCTAATCCAGTCATCGCCCTCTTCTATCTCTGCTCCCATTTCTGAAAGCTTTGCACTAAGCGATTCCATATGTTTAGGAATAATATTTTTTACTTTCACATCCCCACCAGTAATAGCACCTGCAATCATATAAGTACCCGCTTCTATTTGGTCAGGTATAATCGTATATGAACTACCATGAAGCTCTTCCACACCTTCTATACGAATAACATCCGTACCTGCACCTTTAATATTTGCTCCCATAATATTAAGGAAATTAGCAGTATCTACTACATGAGGTTCTTTTGCCGCATTTTCAATAACCGTCTTGCCTTCCGCAAAAACAGCAGCAAGCATAATATTTATAGTTGCTCCTACGCTCGCCATATCAAGATATATGTTGTTTCCAACCAGTTTATCCGCCTTAGCCTTTATCATTCCATTTTCTACTTTTACTTCTGCACCAAGTGCTTCAAAACCTTTTATATGCTGGTCTATCGGTCTTCCTCCAAAATTACAGCCTCCCGGCCATGCTACCTCAGCCTCTTTAAAACGTCCCAGCATAGCTCCTAAAAGATAATATGATGCCCTTATCTTTTTAACCGCTTCATAGTTAGCCGGAATATTTTTAAAATTTCTACTATCTATCTTCAAAGTTTGTTTCTCTATAAATTCACATTCTGCACCCATATTAGTCAAAATTTCTACCAAGCATTCTATATCTTCTATACATGGCAAATTTTCTATTATACAAATATCATTAGACATTATAGCAGCAGGTATAACAGCAACAGCAGCATTTTTAGCACCACTTATCATAACCTCTCCACTAAGTCGCTTTTGACCTGTAATTACAAGCTTGTCCATAACAATATAACACCTCAACAAAAATTCTACAAAACAAATTTACTACAACAGAGTTGATTATAACACTTATATATAAAAAATAAAAGTATTTTTTTCTTTTTAAGCTATCAAATATTTAATTACTTATTATTTCAGAAGTGTAAGCATTTATATAATATGTTTCACCATCTTTTACAGATATTCGATAACATGGAACTACTCTCGTTTTAAGTGTACTTTCTTCAAAACAATATCCCTGCTCCATATCATCAATTACAATATTAACATAAGAATTTTTACCTTTCATTTCCAGCAACCAACTAAACAATGCTTCATCAGCAGAACACACTTCTCGTCTTGCTCCATAAAAACCAACTGCCCCATATCTTGACAACTTCATTTTTTCTATGCCATCTTTATTTATTACAAAATTAATATAATTACTATAAACTTTATTTTTTAAATATATTTCATAATACTTTAAATAATAGCTTCCATTCTCAAATTTTATTTCCTGTAATTCATAATTTTTATTTTTTATAAGAGATTTTATAACTCTTTCTGCTTCCTTTTTTGCTTCTGAACCTTCAAATATATCCGATGACTTTTCTGTACATAATTTTTCATAAACAATATCTGCTTCATTTATTTTTAAAATTTTTTCAGATGTTTTAAATATAGTAGCTTCAAATTCTATTGAACGTTTAACATCTTCATTATCTTCAAAAAACAATTTTTTCAGCTCATCCACATCATAATCAACAATATCCAAACTTAAATAATGTGATGGTTGAAATTTTACAGGAATTCCCGTCTCAATTTTTACTCCATCTTCATTAAGCAACTTTATTATTGCTTTTTCTTTTTCACTACTTAAAATATATTCATCATTACCATAATGAGATACCAATAAAAGTATAATATTTAAAAACATTAAAATCATAATTATAATGTTTTTTGCTTTATTCCAGTTCATTCTTATTCACTCATTTCTATGGTTTCACTATACTTTTCATCATTAATAACCGCAGTCCACATTATATCAGAAATATCATTCCTTGAAACTATATAAGAAAGATACATATCTTCTACTATTACATTTTTCTCCTCAAACCCTGCTATAATCCTATTTAATCCATTTACAAATGAAACTTCTGAAGAAAAATTCTTTTTAATATACACTTTTTCTACATCATATACATATCTTTTATAAGAAATGACTTTTGAATTTTTAACTTTTATTTCAATTTCATTTTCCATTTCCAAATCTTGTAAAATATCACTAGAAACCTCTATCGGTATACCATTAACATAACGGTCAAAACCTATTGTCCATTCATCATTTTCTTGTTTTATGTTTGATATACGTATTTCTTCAGGCAATACAACATCTTTATATAAAAACTCCTGTACTGCTTGAAGTGTACTCTCTAAATCATTATTTTTAGATGTGGCTGTACTATAATCAAAATACTCAAGTAAACAAGATGGATAATATCTAACTACTACATTTTCATCATTATATATATATACTCCCTGAAAATCTACCGCACTCCATTTTGCCAAAGAATTATCAAAAAAATTATCAATATATTTTTCCACACTTTCTACACTTAATTCTTCATCTTCACCATATGGATTTTTAAGTTTTAACTTTGCATATGTTACATTCTTTCCCGAAAGTTCTGGAAGGAATATATTATTACTGAATATATCAAGTTTATTTTGTTTTGAAGAAATGTAATTTACAGCAAAATTAGAATTTTGTATCTTATCAATTTCACTATATAAATTATCATTTGCCAAATTCTTCTTTGCCTCAAACAACACACATTTATCTTCATAAGAATTAAGAAAATATACTTTCATCTGTTCTCCCGTACTTCTTGCTGGAACAATTACTATTATATCAAAATATTCCTGCTTTGTCGAAAAATTTTGAACAGATTTATTAACTATAAATTTAGAATAATAATTTGTCGGAATTTTTACATCATATTTATATATAACTGCTTTGTTCTCTAATAGTTCATCCCAATTTATATTACTCGTACTTACATATGAACCACTTTGAAATAAATATTTCATGCATTCAATTACTTTTTTATCTAAATCTTCTTCAACTAACTTTTGTGTATTTACCAAATTAAAATTTTTATTCCCAAATCCTATTATCGTTTCTTTAGACTCCATAAGATTATATTGTACTGAGAATATAGCAGTATTTTGTTTACTAAAAAAGCTATAAAAAAGGTTATGGTCTGAGGAAATATCAAACCATAACCCGGCTGCCTGATAAATGGTCAACATACCCAATACAATAATAATTACATTTTTAATCTTTCCTGTATTCATTGGATACTTCACCCTTTTTATTTAAATAATAAATTCTCTCCTGGTAAAACTATTCCATTTTCTAAAGCTTCCTTTATATTCCTGTTTTTCCTTGTTATACTAAATTGTTTAATCTCTGTTTTGTAGCCTTCTTTTTCAAAAACTAAAACTACTGTATTATCTCCTACTTCAAGATCTATGCTCTGACTAAATATTCCTGAAGCTTCAGCATTTACTTTATATATCGAAACCGGCTCTGAACTAGGAACACATACATTTTTCAAACCATAAGTATCCTCTTCTACACAAAAACTTACACTTTGATACATATTTTCATTCAAAAACTCAAGCTCTTTTAAAAGTCTTTCAAAAAGTTCCTCAATTTTTTCAAAATTTTCATCTTTCTTATCAAATAATTCATCTAATATTCCATCTAAAAATTCTCTGTCTATTTCCCTACAATACTTAAGTTCAAAAGATACCTCTAAATCATCAAGTTCCTCTAATATTTCCTTTATATCAGTCAAATCTACATACTCGTCAAGTTGTTCTTCTAAACCTTTCTGCTCAAGCCATATAGCTACACCATCTACCGCTTCGTCATAAACATACATAGTTACCATAGTTCCTTCTTCGGCAACTCCTGTAACAGTTCTTTTATCATCAAAAGTGGACTCTCTTTCTTTTTTTAAATTAAATCCACTTGTTATATCAAAATCTATTTCCTTTAAAATCTTTGCATCTTCTAAGAGAAGCTCACTATCATCTGCAAAAACTTTACATGGAAAAACACTTAAACTTAACACTAAAAAACCAACCACTAATTTCTTAACAACTGAGAACAAGCAAACTCCTCTCCTTTCATCAAATTTTATCATAAATATGATATCACACTATTATTACAATTATGTTACATATCACTTACGTTTGAATTACATTCATATGGTATAAACACTGTCATTGTCGTTCCTTTTTCATATTCACTTTCAACTTTTATCATTCCGCCATGAAGTTCAATAATTTCTTTTGAAATTGCCAATCCTAGTCCTGTACCTCCCATTGCTCTTGAACGTGCTTTATCAACTCTATAAAATCTCTCAAAAATTCTTGGCAAATCTTCCTTTGGTATGCCAATTCCATTATCTTTAACCGATATTTTTACATATTTATCTATATGTTCCATAAATATCAAAATAGTAGACTTTTCAGGACTGTATTTTATGGCATTTCCTATTATATTACTCATAACTTGTGAAATCCTGTCTGTATCTATTTCTATATCTAAATCTTCCTCTATAAAATCACAAATATAATTATCTTTCTTTTTTTCAGCCAATATTTTATGTTGTAAATAACATTTTTTTATAAATTCGTTCAATTTTACCTTTTGCTTTTTCAATTCAAATTGTTTATTGTCAAGCCTTGATAACTGAAGTAAATCTTTTACAAGTACAGTCATTCTATCCGTTTCACTATCTATGATACCAAGCCATTCTTTTACCATATCAACATTTTCTGCAATATCTATATCCATAAGAGTTTCTGCATAACTTTTAACAGTAGTCAATGGTGTTCTCAATTCATGAGAAACATTTGCTACAAACTCTTTTCTCATATTGTCAAGTTTTTCTTGTTTTGTAATATCTTGAAGTACAATTATTGTTCCCTCTACTTTATTTTCATCAGAAAAATATCTAACTATATCAAATTTTATATATTTTTCCTTCAAATTTACTATTTTCTCTATCGAAATATCCTGTTTCAATTTCATAAATTTTTCTATATCATCAGATATTTCATATAATTCAACAAAGGCTTCAAAATTCATCGGAATGCCATCAGTGCTAAGCATTTCTGAAGCTGCCGGATTAGCATGAATAAGATATCCCTCAATATTATAAGCCAACACTCCATCTGTCATACTTTTTAAAACTGCTTCAAGCTTACTTTTTTCATTTGAAATAGTATATAATGTTTTATCTAATTCTTTTGCCATATAGTTAAAACTTTGTGTAAGCTGACCTATTTCATCATTAGATGACACTTCTATTCTCATATCAAGATTACCTTCTGCAAAATTTCTTGCGCCTGTAGTAAGTTCAGAAATAGGTCCTGTAAGCGTGTTTGCAAATATATAACCCAATAGTCCTCCTGCTATCATTGCCAACAATGCTCCTGTTACAATAGTTCCTACAGTTTTATTTATATTTTCTTCCACAGAAGCTATATCCATTCGCACAAAAATTACATATTTTACAGTATCTTCAAATTTTACAGGCATAGCATAATTTACCCATTTAGTACGAATTCCATTTTCATTATTTGCCATTTTTCCATAACTATAAGAACTCTTTCCTGCCAATGCCATTATTACATCTGAATTTTTATATGAAACCTTTTGAGCTGAAGTAGTTGCTATTGTTTCACCCTCAGCATCTATTATATTTGCACTTACCTGCGAAGATAAAGCACTTCTGTTAGCATATTGTTCTGCAAGCTGCATTTGGAAATCTTCTTCATTATATTTATTTATAACTTGTTCTTTTATTCTGTTGGCTGATATTTCAAGTTCGGATTTCTTATTTGTCATTTCAATATTTCTGGTTCTAACTATAATAAATGTACCACTTACAATCATCACAATAAAAACCAATGCCAAATATATCATAACCAGCTTCCATTTAATACTTTTCATAAATATCAATCCTTTTTGAAATAGTAACCTACTCCCCGCTTAGTCATAACATAATCCGGTTTACTTGGTTCATCTTCAAGTTTTTCTCTAAGTCTTCTTACTGTAACATCTACTGTTCGTAAATCTCCATAATATTCATAATCCCAAACCTTTTCCAACAGTGTTTCTCTTGAAAATATCTGAGATTTATTCATTGCCAAAAATTTTATAAGTTCAAATTCTCTAAGAGTAAGTTCTAAAACTTCTCCTCTTTTTCTCACTTCATATTTATCTAAATCTATTTCTATATCTTTAAATACCAAAATATTTCCATTTTTTTGTTCTTCTTCTGATGCTATAACTTTCTTTCTAAGATTTGCTTTTACTCTTGCCATTAATTCTCTTACACTGAATGGCTTTGTAACATAGTCATCTGCTCCCAGCTCAAGACCTAAAACTTTGTCAAGTTCCTCTGCTCTTGCAGTAAGCATTATAATCGGAGTATTCAGTTTTTCTCTTACTTTTTTGCAAACCTCAAATCCATCCATTTCAGGCATCATAACATCTAAAAGTATCAAATCAGGTTTTTCAGAAAAAACTTTTTCTAAACCCGAACGTCCGTCATTTGCTGATATCGCTTCATAACCTTCTTTTTTAAGGTTAAAGACAAGTATATCAGCAATACTTTTTTCATCATCTACTACCAATATTTTTTGAGCCATAAATTCACCCTTCCTTCAATGACACATATAGCTATTATACAAAATCAAAAATCATATTTCAATTAGAAAATTTTACTTTAAATAATTTAAAGGATTGACCGGAGTTCCACCTTTACGAATTTCAAAATGGACATGATTTCCTGTACTATTTCCTGTACTTCCTACTGCTGCTATTTTTTCGCCTTTTGCAACTTTCTGTCCAGATGTAACATATATTTCACTACAATGTCCATAATAACTCACTAAACCATTGCCATGATTTATCGTCACAAGTTTTCCATAACTTCCACTCCAGTCCGCTATTTCTACTGTTCCACCATCAGAAGCATAAATAGCCGTACCCTTTGGAGCTGCTATATCTAAACCTTGATGAAGTTCACCCCATCTTTGCCCAAAATATGAAGAAATTGTACCTCCTGATATTGGTCTTCCAAAACTTCCAGTAGCTGCCTTAGCCGGTAATGCCTTCGTTCCTGTCACAATTATATCTGCCACAGGTTCTTGAATTACAACTGGCTCACCAACTATTTCCCTATCCTCTTCATAACCATTTATATAAATTATATTTGCTGTTACTTCCTGACTTCCAGGCTGTCCCTGTTGTCGTGTTTTTTTATAAGTCTTATATTGACTTGCATCTGTTTCATATATAACAGTCTGAGGTATTGACTCTGTATATTTTATCCTAGTCACTACTTTTACTGAAAGTAATGGTTTAGGTACTGTAAGTACAAGTTCCTGACCTATCTGTAGGATATCTACATTAATATCCGGATTTACTTTCATCATTTCTACCAAAGTAAGACCATTATCATTTGCTATCTTCCAAAATGAGTCGCCTTTTTTTACGGTATATAACTTTGCAACTTCCACAGTAGTTGTAAGCTTTTTATACAAATCTTCCTCTTCAATTATAACTTCCCTATCAACAAATACAGGTTCTATCTTTACTTCTTCAACAAAGCTCTTTTCTACTATATCTGCATTTTCAACATCATAATCTGACAATATTCTGTCAAGTACTTTATTTATAACATTTTCATCATTCAAAATTCCAACCTGAGTCCCATCTACTGAAATAGAATATGCCTGTATAGTATAAGTCAAAGAATTTTTAATCTTTGTTATCATATTCTCAGCTGTAATGAAATCTTCTTTGTCTGCTCTCACAAATTCTGTATTGAAAATTGGAACATTTTTTACTTTTATTTTTGTTCCCTCTTTAGCTTCAATCTGTGCTATTGCAGTATTATACAAATCCTGTGTCATAACTTCTTCTTGAAGTATTCCAATGCTGATATCTCCCATATATATCTGATAGGCATTCTTATGCGTAAATGCCCAAATTATCAACGAAACAATTCCTATTACCACTATAAGCAGTGCCAACATTGCTGCTATAAAAATATATTTATTTTTATTGTTCTTCATTTTCTTTGTTTCTACTGAAAAATTTTCTTTACTTCCTTTTCTATCAGAAATCTTTTTTACATCAGAGGAACTTTTTAAACTTCTTAATGGTTTAATTTTTACATTTTCCATATTGTACCTCCAAGATTTCCTACTTGCCCAATATTGTAATCTTTTGAGCTACATCATCATAAGGATTTGTAAATGTTACCATAACATACATACTATCTGTCAAATCCGTAACTTTCACATTTTTTCCAGATACTGCATCATACACTTTTGTATTCGCATCAAAATCAATTCTAACTGATGATGTTGAATTTTTTTCTACATACATATATGAACTTTTAGCCATATCTATTGTACCATAAATTTCATTATTATTTTCTTCTTTTATTACAGTAATCGCCTCTACTTCCTGACCTGCAAGGACTGCTGTTATTTTACTGTTTAATTTAATTCCATATAAAAGCTTAGCTCTGCTTACTCGATATTCTTTAGTTATTCCATAATTATCCCTTATCAATATTGTTGAATATTCTTCAGAAATATTTACTCCTTCTACCCAACCTGAAATTTCAGAATAAGAACCTTCTGCATACAAAGATACAATATTGTTATATTCCATTTCTATTTCTAATATATCTCCTATACGCAACTCTCTCCATCTTATTTCTCCTTCATTCTGTCTTCTAAGTTCTGAAGTTGCAACCACTTTAAGTTCATATTCAACTCCCTCTTTTGTCTTTATAGTAATAAGAGGAATATCAGAATTATTAAGTTTTTTGTCAATTAAAACTGCATCTTTTATTATAACATTTTTTTCTTGAATCTCTATGTAATATGCTTTTCCATTATATACCTTTATTGTAACTACATCATCTGAACTTATATCACTAAGTTCTATATCTTTTGAACCTTTCTTTAATATACAACCATCCGCAATAACAAAATCCTGTATTTCTGCTTCTATATCCCCTAAAGGTGAAACTGTCTTTACTTCAACACCTATAATATTAGTATTTCCTGATTTTTTAACATATTCCACAACATATGATTTCCCAGCAATGGAAGAAACGTCCACTTTCTCAGCATCTTTATTTTCTGTTTCCTTATCAGTTGTTTCTTCTTTTTTAACTTCGCCAGTAGCTCTTATTTCAGAAACTTCCGAATCAATCGTAATAACTACAACATCCATACCTTCTTTAAGTTTATCAATAGTCGAAACTTCTCCATTCAAATATACCAAAACATCATCTTTCACTTTACATATTTTAGCTTCACCATCAGATAACTCTACACTCATAATGTTTGAACTGTATATACGTGAAATTTCTCCTTCAAAACTTGATACATTTACTGAAACTGTCGGCTTCTCTTCATTACTTTCATCATTCTTTTTTACAACTGGAGTATCATCATACAAAGCCTTGTAAAGCAAAGTTGCCATTTCAACTTTAGTTATAGAATTTGTAGGATTAAATTTATTTTCATTATCTCCTGATATTACTTTTTGTGAATATAAATAATAAACATATGGCTTTGCTTCACTTGAAATAGAACTATCATCAGAGAACTTATAATCTGATTTATAATTTTGTGCTTCATCTGCTACACCAAGTGCTTTTACCAAAAATACAGCCATTTCCTCTTTTGTAAGATTATTTATACTTTCTGAACCATCCGAATACTTACTTGCCAATTTTGTAAGATTATCTACTGTCAAAATTTTATTTTCATATAAATAAGATATACTGTTTTCAGTATCTTTATTGAAAGTCCCCCAAGTCTTTGGAAGCTGCTGCTTCAACTGGTTAATAACATATGTAGTATTTTCCTGTGGTGTATAACCACTCATTATACTATACCCCGAAACCCTTGCTAAAATTTTAGAGGCTTCAAATTTATCAATAACCTGTGTTGGATTATAATTAACCCCGTCTCCTACAATTATACCTTTCTCAGCAACCGTTGTAACTGCTGTATATGCCCAGTGATTTTCAGCAATATCATTATAACTTACAGCTGCCATGGCAGTCACCCCTGTGCTCATTATAAAAGCAAGTGCCAGTGCAGTACCTCTCATTTTTTTCAACAATTCCATAAAAATCCTCCTTAAATAAATAACAATTTATCAAATCTATCCCATATCTACACTATCTCATATTAAAAATTCAAGTATATTTTTATATTTTTAATTATAAAAACAGGCTTATACTTTTTTATTTTATACTATATTATTACTTTATGCAAGCTTTTCTGTGGTAAAAATCTAAATTGCTACTGGAAAAATTTTTGCATTGATAAAAAAAATATTGTCGATTACAATATGTTTCGTAGCAAGCAATGTAACCTAAATTTAATAATTTGGTAATATAGTTGTAATATTTTGCTTGCATAGCCTTATAACTCTTACCCCTTATATCCAAATACGTCTGGATATTACAAAGTGTTGCTGAAAAATATTTCATAATAAACAAAAACATTATTATAAGGCAAACAATCATAATAAAATTTTTTAGGAGGAAGAAATATGACAGGATTTAAGAAAAAGGTTTTATCTCTTGCCATCGCAGGAACTATGGTACTTTCCTCTAATGCAATGGCTTTCGGTGCAGCTCCAACTGCTTCTGAAAAATTAGATAAAATAGTTGAATTGGGAATAATTCGCGGTGAAGGAGATGGGATAATTGCAAACCAAACTCTTTCAAGATATCGTGCTTTTATTCTTCAGTTAAGACTTATGGGAAAGGCAGAAGAATTTGAAAACTTTGACTACAAAGGAAAAGATACTTTTACAGATGCTTCACAATATAGTGAATATATTCAAAAACTTGCTGCTTATCTTAAAGCACACCCTGAACTTGGTATTGTAGGTTATGATGATGGTTCTTTAAAACCTTTCGATAACATAACAGCTAAAGAATACACAATTATAATGTTAAAAACTTTAGGCTACGAAATGAATAAAGATTTTACTTGGGACAATGTAATGACTTTTGCAAATTCTTTAGGAATAGTTACACTCAGCCATTCTGCACAGCAAGAATTAAATGTAAATGATGCTGCAATATACACATATGATACTCTTTGTGTCCCTGCTAAAGGTGGAAATGGTACACTTGGAGAAAATTTAGGATTTGTTATAAAAGATACATTAGCACCTATAATTGACTTAGAAAAATACGACAAAACTACTGCTGACAAAACAATTACATTAAATGGAAACTTAAACGAAAAAGCAACTCTTATTGTAAATGGTGAAAAAATAAGCTTAAACTCTAATTTAGAATTTACTGTTGAAGTAAAATTAGAAATAGGAAAAAATAAAATTTTATTTGAAGTTACTGATGAAAGCGGAAATAAATCCGAAAAAGAAATTATAATTACAAGAGAAGTTACAAACCTTGAAATAGACGATATTTACAGTGATTCTAACAAACAAGTTCACATTGTATTTAACAATGAACTCGACCCTGAAACAGTTAAATCAGAAAATTTTGTAATAAAAAATAATACTATTTCAAAAATTCAGCTTGAAGATGATAATAAAACCGTAACACTTATAGTTTCTTCAAAATTTGAACAACAGTCTGAACAAACAATAACTAAAATAGAAAACCTTAAAGATATTGATGGAAATACTCTTGAAACTCAAAAAAATCTCAAATTTAAGTCTAAAGATGTTACACTTCCTGAAATAGTTAAGGTAGAAGTAGAAAAAAATAATGAAATTAAACTTATATTCAGCGAGCCTGTTCAAGAATCACAAGCTGTAAACAGCTCAAATTATACTCTTAATGGAAAACGTTTTGTAGGTACAGTAAAAAATTATGATCACAACAGCGTAATTTTATATTCTAAAAACTTTGAAGATGAAAATACTCTTGTAGTAAAAAATATCAAAGACTTCAACAATTTCATAATGGACGAACAAACATTAGAATTTGAATATTCCGTAGACAAAGAATCTCCTGAAATAGCTGAAGTTCTTGAAACTACACTTGAAAGAGTAAAAATAAGATTTAACGAAAAAATAGATTTTTCTTCTGTAAAAAAATCTAATATTAAATGGGCTTATAGTATTTCATCAACATCAGGAAAATCAGCTACATCTGTTGAAAAAATAGACGATTATACTCTTTTAATTCACTTTAAAAATGATAATTCTCTACCTCCTGCCACTGTAAACATTATCTTAAATGGCATTAAAGACTTGTCAGGAAATGTAATAGAGAAAAATACAGCAGTTGAAGTAACAGCAGAAATAGATGAAACAAGACCTGAAATAGTTTCTGTAACAACAGAATATGTAAGTGGTGCAACTACAAGCAACAATGGCGTAACTAAATTTACTGTAAACTTTTCAAAAAACATTTTAGATGCAGATTCTACAAATAATCTTGCTAATAATTTTGAAATTTTAGATGAAAACGGTAAAAAAGTAAATAAATCCATTAATCTTGAAGGAAATTATTCGCAATCTACAAATAAAATTGTATTTACTGTAAGTAATCTTGCTGAAGGAGATTATACTCTTGTAATCAAAAATATTAAAGATGATACAAAACTTGCAAATAAAATGCTTGATACAGAATATGATTTCACAGTAGTAAATAAAAAAGTACCTAAATTAACTGAAGTATTTAAATCTACATCAGAAAACAAACTTTACCTTCAATTTTCAGAAAGTATGAACTCTACTATAACAGATGCTTCAAACTATATGATTAAAAAATCTAATGGCTCATGGGCCAAACTTTCATCTGAACTTGAAAGTGCAATAACAACTATGGAAGATGAAACATTTGCTGTTATTCATCTTAAAAATCCTCTTTCTGATTATATTGAAATTGAAGTTTCATTAGTTGAAAATCAAGCTGGAAATACACTTGAAGGTTTAAAAGTAAACAAAAATTTAACATCTATTGCAGAAATAGGAGAAGTTTCTCCTTCTATCAACAAAGTAGAAGTTACTGCTAAAGATCAGATAAAAGTATATCTCAACAAAGAAGTAGTCGATGCTTACCACAAAGATTTTGTAATTGGAACTGTTTCTGATGCAGTATATTACAATGACCTTGTTTCAAACTTCGATATAGATGTAACAACCTTAAACAGTTCAAAAGTTTCAGTAATTACTATAGACTTTGACAAAGAAATTTTCAATGCAGATGCTACCTTAATTGGTAACAATGAACAAATCATTGTATCTGCAAGCAATGATGTAAACTACACCGTTGACTCTTTTGGTAATAAACTTGTCGGAAGTGCTACTGGTACAGACAAAATTGGTGCTTCATTGATAACAGAAGATAAAACAATAGTTGCTAATGAAGGAAATACAAGTGTAACTTTAAAATTTGATGAAAACATAGGCACATCTGCTGGCCTCTATGCTTATGCTGCAAATGATTTAGTAATCATAAATGAAGAAGGAGAAACACTTATAGCTGGTGAAGATTACACAATCTCTGTATCTGAAAATGCTGTAATAATAAACTTTGTAAATGAAATGGGAGGAGATTACAGTATTTCTACTGCAAACTCAATAAACTTTCTCAAAGATACAAATTCAAATACAATTAATAGCTTTAATGATATAACAATTACATTAAACTAATAATTATAATACTTTTAAATTGATAAATAAGGTCTTGACTTTTCACGGTCAAGACCTTATTATCAATAATTTTCATATTTAACTTTTATTGTTTCTCCAGTTTTTATTTCATATTCATTATCCAAAATACTAAGCCATATTGTCTGACTTGTAGGATTATATATAAGTTTTCCATCAGCAGAATATTTTAATTGTTTTACCGCATTCATATAGTCTACTATTTCAATATTTGTTGCATACCAAATATCCTCTTTACCTGAAATCTTTTCAAAAAATTTCTCCATTTTATCCCAGTTTTCATTGTTATCAAATTCATAAGTATGGCCCCATACATAAAATAAATATGGAACATCTAAGGATTTTGGAACAGGTTGTATAAATTTTTCTGCAAGTTCCATAAGTTCTATATCATCATGATGACAAGTCGGATTCCACGCCAAAAAATCTTCAGGAAATGAAAAATTTCTTGTACTTTTTACTGTCCTTGCATATTCTATACCACAAGTAGCAAGTATATCCATTACCTTTTGATTATAATTTCCAAACGGATAAGCCATACCTCTCACCGTATAACCCACAAGACTTTCTAGTGCCTGCCTATCTGCCACAGTTTCATAAGCTAACATTCCATCTGGTATAAGTGTAAGTTTAGGATGTGTCACTGTATGTACTGATACTTCAAATCCCTCATATACTTCTTTTACTTCTTCTTTATTAAGTTTTACATGGTCTACTTTTAAATGTACATACCGGTCTGTTTGTCCAAAAGTTCCTGAATTAAGATTAAAAGTAGCTTTTAAATTATATTTTTTTAACAATTGTATAAATTTTTTATCCTGAACAACTCCATCATCATAACTCAATGTAAATGCTTTTCTTTTCCCCTGTGGTAAAAGAATTTTATCTTTTCTAAGCTTCATACAATACCCTCCATCTTATGTAAACATTTTTCAAAAAACATTTTATAACTTTCACAGAAAACATTTTTTCCGTCTATGCGGTTTCTTCGACAGCCACCCCTGCACATTTTAAAATAATCACATTGTCCACATTTTTCTGCAATACTTAATGATTTATCCACAAACTTTTTCGCATTTTCACTATTTCTAACTTCTATAAATTTATCTGTATTGTAATTTCCCATATAATAATTATCCAAAACATAAAAATCACATGGATAAACACTTCCATCTGATTCCACTACATTTTGGATAGAACAATATCCCATCATCGAGCAAGCTTCTGGCGGATTACCCTTGAGAACATTCATATAATTTTCAAAATCTCTAATATAAGGTTGTTTTCCTTTTTTTAAATCTTCATACCATAAATCAAATAATTTAATCAAAAATTCACCATACATTTTAGGAGAAACTAAATAATCAAATGTTTCTTTTTGTTCCATAGGCTCTAAACACAAAATATACTGCTGATATTTCCAACCTTTTTTCTTATAATCCACATATATCTGCTCAATATTTTTTGCCACTAAAGAAGTAACCACTGTAAGAATATTGTATCCTACGTTATATTTATCAAATAATTTCGCAGCTTTAATTACTTTATCATATGTGCCAATCCCCAATTTATCTTTTCTTAAATTATTATGAATTTCTTCAGTGCCATCAACCGACAGTCCAATCAAAAAATTTTCTTTTTTAAAAAATTCACACCATTTTTCATCTATTAAATACCCATTAGTCTGTAAAGAATTATAAATTCTCACACCATTTCGATTATATTTATTTTGGTATTCTATTACTTTTTTGTAAAAATCAAGACCACAAAGGGTAGGTTCGCCACCTTGAAAAAGATAACCTGCATACCCTTGTGCATTTAACATTGTCTTTCTTATCACATTCTTTAAAGTTTCCTCTGACATAAATCCATAGTTATCTTTCTCTCTATTTTTTGCCTCGTCACAATAAAAACAATAATCACAAGACATATTACACAAGCTTGACGCTGGTTTTATCAAAACACCTACTGGCGGCATTTTATTCCTCCTATACTCTTACATAAGAATGTTTTTCTCTACAAAATTCATTTCCTTCAAAAAGTCCTAAAGCTGTATTTCTTAATTTTATCTTTACTTTCTGTTTTCCATCTTTTAAATATTTAGATGGAATTTTAAATATATATGGTTTCCATGCACAAGGTTTGGTTTCATAACCTGCTATTTCAAGTCTAATAGAATCATTTAACCATTCTGTATCAAGCTCAATATTGATAAATTCACAATCTGTTTTAGGCAATTCTGTTTCTAAAGTAAATACTGCTTCACCATAATAGAAAGGAAGACCTAATTCTTTAAAACTTTCCATTTTTCCTTTCTTTTCATAAGGAGAAAGACACCATATATCATTTTCCTTTTTAACTGCAAAATCTCCAAAAATATATAAAGGATTTCTAAAACCACCATAAGAAAGTCCCGATTTTACATTTACCTTAATATAATTCATTCCATCATTAATATAATCTTCTATATTAACCACAAGATTTGTAGGCAAATAAATTTCTTTTTGTATAAAATCCATTTCTTTAATAATATGACCGTTTAAATCTATTTCCCATTCTCCAAGAAATGTCTGTGGTTCCATTACAAGGTAAATTGGTTTTTTTTCTGAAATATCTCTGCCCAAAAACTCCATTTCATATTTCATTTCTGCACCCGTAAACTCAAGCTCTTTAGGACAGCCAAAATAATTTTTCTGTGTTACAGGATAAAGGAACTTAGCTGTTTCCATCTGGTCTATAAAAGGTGCTGTTTCAAGATTTGTAATTTTATTGTCTAAAAAACTTGCATTCCAATAACCAAGTCTAAGTGCATTTAAATTACTAGGTTTAAAATTCATTTCCGTTTCAATATTCAATATTATATCTGATTTTTTATGCTGTATTTTCTCAACAAAAATTTCAGAAGAAAAGGCTTCAAGTTCCACTATTTTTGAAATACCCTTTGGATTTGTAATTTCTAATTTTCTTTTTTCAGATGAAGTATTTACAATAAAAAGCACATCTTCATCTTTAGAATTTTTACCCATCATTCTAGGCAGTTGTTCCATACCAAATAAATCTAAGGCTTTTACATTCCACTGTTTTTCAATATTTTCATTCAGCCATTTTATCAAATCTTCTATATTAGCTGCAAAATACGTATTCTCTCTTGCTTTTGAAATCTGTTTATTTCCACTGCAATATAAATTCCATTCATTTATAGCATCTACATCAAAAAATTTTTCTATCTTACAAACTTCGCTCTCATTTGTAATTTCCTGGAAAGGTATACTTGATAAAGCACATATCTTTCCTTGGTTTTCCATATATTCTATAAGTTTTAAAGTTGCTGTTTCTTCTAAATTAGTCATTGGAGGAAGTACTAGCATATCATATTCTTCATTATGAATTACAAATTTACCATCTCTTACTTCACCTTCCGCAAAGAGTTCCGGGTCAATAATATAATAATCCAACCCATTATACATCATCTGTGTCTGAAGTTTTCCAAAATCTGATTTTAAAAGATTTTCACTTTCTCTATCAGCTGTCCATGCAGAAGTAACCGGGTCAAGCATAAGTATCTTTACATCTCTTTTTATATTCTGTAAAAATTTACTCATATCAGAGGCATATTTTGTAAGACATTTTGCATCTTTCCACCAAGGCATCTGATAAAATGCAGATGGTGGTGCATCATACTTTTTAAGACCATCAGTTGTAAAGAAAAATCCATGTATTATATACCAATCTATTCCAATTACTGACAGCCAATCAAAAATCCATTTTAAATCCTGCATTGTCATACCCCAGCCAATACTGTGTCCTACTTCACAAAGTGCCGCTGGCTTATCATAAAAATGAGCTGCTGAACTTACCATTTTTCCATTGGCACGATATTTACCCACAATCATATTAGGGACTGCTCCAACTTTTTGATGACCTGAATCAATACCCGGAATATGAAAATATTTAAGCTGTTTAGTTCTCATTATAGGTTTTTCTCCTATATACATAAGATTATTTTTCTCACACCACTCATAAATCTGCTTGTCATAAGCTTCAATAAAACCATCAGTTGCTGTATTCCAATAGGCATAACGTACCTTTGTCGTTATTTCTCCCATATCCTCCCAAAGTGCTGGCAAATTTTCAATTAAATCAATGCCATACTTTTGTTTAACCATTTGAGGGAGTAAAGGTGACCATGGTTCTCTATCAGGAAAAGCTGTAATTTCATCAGAAAAAACTCCTTTTACTGTTTTTCCAAATTCCTCTCCTATTTCTTTTTTATAACGTTGATGTGTAAGCTCTATAAAATATTGAATAGCTTTTGGATTTAAGGTGTCTATATAATTTTCAAAATATTTAAAATGATTCATAACAACTTCGGTCACTAAATAAATTTTCCATTTACCTTCTGGAACAGTCCATTCTAGTACTTTTTGTGCCTCACCTGTAAAAAATCTTTTCTTATTATACTTTGTAAGACCTTTATATTGAAATATCTCCTGTCTATATCCAGTACCTACATATTCTGTCAAATCTATGTAATCATTCAGTAAAAATGTTTCACCATTCATTCTGTATGCTCTCGCTAAAATGACACGCCCCCATTGTGCAGATATTTTTATTTCTTTGCCACCTTCCACAACAGCAACTGTCCTTTTTAACCTTTTGCACAGATATTCAGGGTGGTCCAATATTACCTCTCCACCACATATACCGCTTGGATATGGGTATTCATCATATAGCCACACTTCCATATCATTTTCTTTAGCAGTCTTTACCGCAAGTCTTACCCTGTCAAAAAAAATTTTAGACATATATGGTATTTCCATACCCTGTCTTGGGTGTATCAAAAATCCCGGTACTCCTTTTTGTTTCATTTCTACAATCTGTCTGACTATTTCTTCTTCTTTC
>CAZQDT010000019.1:0-19383 GCA_964592005.1 uncultured Eubacteriales bacterium | reverse complement strand
AAATAATGAGAGGAGATTTTATTATGAAAAAAAATAGCTTTTTAACTTTTTGTTTTGCAATGATGCCCGGTGCAGGTCAGATGTATGTAGGTCTTATGAAAAAAGGTGTATGCCTTATGACCTTATTTTTTGGAGTTTGTTTACTTGCTGTAACAGACATTCCTTATATGATTATAACTGTTCCTGTATTATGGTTTTATTCTTTCTTTGATGCAATTAATTATAATAATTTACCAATTGAAAAAAAAGAACTTATAAAAGATAGACTTGATATTGATAAATCTATGATTGTATTTATAGGGCTTGTACTGATTTTAGGCATTATTGCAAATGGAATTTACAGCTTTAATGGACTTTTAAAATTATTAATATTTGCAGTATTAGGAATAAGTTTTGTTAAAATTTCAGCCTCTAATAAAAAGGAAGAAAAAAAGATTTTAACAAAGTTTGAAGAAGAAAGTTATCAAAATTAAAATTTAATATATTATTACAAAACGCAGTTATAAGAAAAATATCTTCAACTGCGTTTTTATATTAATTAAAAAATTTATTTTAAACAAAATCATAAAACATATGTAAAAATTTCTTTATATCAGTGGACAAAATTAAAAATCTCAGATAAAATATTAAAAGATACAATAAAAATATATTATGCAAAAGATAAATCTGCATATAGAAAGGAGTCACTATGACAATATCGTTAGCAGAATTTTTTTCTCAATTAATTTCTAGTCCAGTACTAGCTATTACAGTATTATTGGTACTTGGAGTAATTTTGGTCAATGGCTGGACAGATGCTCCAAATGCTATTGCAACTTGTGTATCTACTAAATCAATATCTCCTAAAGCCGCTATTTTAATGGCAGCAGTATTTAATTTTTTAGGAGTTTTTGTAATGACTATGTTCAATGCAAGTGTAGCCGCAACTATTTACAAAATGGTTGATTTTGGAGGAAATTCAAATGATGCTCTTGTAGCATTATGTGCCGCATTATTTGCTATTGTGACTTGGGCAACCGCCGCATGGTGGTTTGGCATTCCTACAAGTGAAAGTCATGCTTTAATTGCTGGTATATCAGGTGCAGCAATTGCTCTTCATAATGGATTAGATGGCATTAATGGAAGCGAATGGATTAAGGTAATATATGGCTTGGTTATGTCTACTTTTTTAGGTTTTGGACTTGGTTGGATTGTAGTAAAGACTATCGAATTTATTTGTAAAAATATGGACAGGCGAAAAACTCAAGGTTTTTTCAAAGCAAGTCAAGTAGCTGGCGGTGCTGCAATGGCTTTTATGCATGGTGCACAAGATGGACAGAAATTTATGGGTGTATTTATGTTAGGCATCTTTTTAGTTAATGGTCAAGCCGATGTAAACAATTTTGAAATTCCTGTTTGGTTGATGATTTTGTGCAGTGCAGTAATGGCACTTGGTACATCTATCGGAGGATATCGTATTATTAAAGCAGTAGGAATGGATATGGTTAAACTTGAAAAATATCAAGGTTTTGCAGCTGATTTAGCAGGTGCTGGCTGTTTACTTCTTTCATCTGTAACAGGTATTCCAGTTTCTACTACTCATACTAAGACAGTCGCTATAATGGGTGTAGGTGCAGCAAGACGTATTTCTAATGTAAATTGGGCAATAGTTAAAGAAATGGTCCTTACATGGGTACTCACATTTCCAGGTTGCGGTTTGATTGGATTTATAATGGCTAAATTATTTATGTGGATATTTTAGGAGGGTATAGATTATGGCTAAAAACAAAAATAACTATTACTTTGATACATTTGCAAAATGTATTTCTTATGCTAACGATGCAGCAAATCTTTTACACGAATGTTTTGAAAATTATGATGTTAATAATATGAAAGAACAAGCAGATAAAATGCACAAAATCGAACATACTGCTGATATTGTAAAACATGAAATGATGGAACAGTTAATGAAAGAATTTCTTCCTCCTATCGAAAGAGAAGATATTGTAGAATTAGCACACGAAATAGATAATGTAGTAGATTCTATTGAAGATGTATTATTAGGTATGTATATGTATAATATTACTTCTTTCCGCCCTGAAGTAAAAGAATTTACAAGTCTTATTACACGTTGTTGTGTTGGATTAAAAGAAATGTCCTTGGAATTGCATGACTTCCGTAAATCCACATTACTTAAAGAAAAAATAGTTGAAATCAATGAATTAGAAGAAGAAGGCGACCGTCTTTATAGAGAAGCAATACATCGTTTGTATTCTGAAGAAAAAGATGCTGTAAGTATCATAGCTTGGACTACTATGTATGACCGCTTGGAAAAATGTTGTGACAGTTGTGAAGATGTAGCAGATATGGTAGAACAGATTATTATGAAAAATAGCTAATTATTATTCAACATAATATAAAAAGAGATGTGATTTAAAAATCCCATCTTTTTTTATATACAATAATATTAAAGGTACTTAAATCACAAAAGTTTTCATTTTTAATTACACTAAACTTAAATAGCTCATACCACTTTCCTGTATAAGATTTTAAACATTATTGACTGAAATACTAACAGATGTTAAAATTAAATCACTTATCAAAAGTTTGAATATGGGGGATTTCTTATGATACAAAAATTTTTAAATATAATAAAAGAACAGTTTCAATTAAATGAAATAGAAATTGGCGAATATCAAAAATTAAAAGCAAAAGGAATGACTTTTTCTATCCGTCAATTTTATGCTAGCGGTTTAGGCAATGTGTCTGTTATGTCTGCAAGTGGATTTTTTGGACTTATGAAAATGGATACTTTTATAGTAAATCCAACAGAAATTGATTTACCATTATTTTCCTATGGCAGAATTTATGCAATGGGAAATGACACTTTAATTTTAGAATTATATAATACATTATTAGGTGAATATAACCTAAACAACATAAATAACATAAAAAATAACTATGCTCATTTACCTGAACATGATTTAGGGAAACATTGGTATGATTCAATAAAATTTAAAGAAAGTATTTCTAAAAAAGGCAAAAAAATACACACTCAACAATTTGATAAACTCACAGAAGAGTATTTTAAAGCCTATATAAGTGGTACATCTCAGATATCAAAATGTGATTCTTTTGAAAAAAAGGAAAAAGCCTCTATATATGTAAATGGTTTATTAACTAATGGCGGACCTTCTACTGACATATTTAAAAAACAATTTGGAAATGAAAAGACTGCTTATTTATTTAAAAAAATTCTTTTTGGAACTATATAAATCGAAAGGAAATGTTTTTATGTTGAAAAATTTAACAATATTTTTATTATGTATGTTGTTACTGACAAGCTGTGGCAATACTGAAAATAACTCCAAGTCTTCATATACAAATTCTTTACCACAATTAGAAATTAATTCCAGTACACAATCTACATCACAAACAAAACTTAATTCAGAATATCAGTCATTGAAAGACTTTCAAACAAAAATATATGAAAGCCAAAATTTATGTGCTGTTGCATATCTAGGATATCTCGACGGTGATTATTCTGATATTATGGCATATTTAAAAGAAAAAGAGATTTTTAAAGAGTTCTCTTTCTTATCTGATATCAAAGAATAAAATACTGTAACAGCAAGTGGCGGAGAATTGTATGCTATAATACCTGTTGATGAAACTATTGTTACTGTAAATGAATGTATACTAGACGAAAATGATTATACATTTAAACCCGGTAAAAAATTACTAGAAATCAGCGATAACCAAATAATATTGTTGCGTGGAAATTTTAGTGATATTCTTCCAAATTTTTTGATTACAGTTTCCAAAAATGGAGAACAATTATTAGAATATAATCCTTGTCTTAGTTTAAAAGATGGCTCACTCAATTCAGCAGAAGGAATATATGATTTTACTCCTTATGAAATATTGAAATCTGACAATAACTTTTAATATTATATTTTTTAAAAAGGCGATACCCAACGTATCGCCTTTTTACTTAATTATTTATTAATTTTAACAACTGTAAGAGTTACTTTTTCGTTATTTATATTCCATTCTTTTGTATAACCCTCTGCTGTACCTTCTGTCAATTCTTCACCAAGAACCTCAGATTTAATTTCTTCTTTATTTCTTTCCATTACGCCTTCAATTACAGCATTTCCTGTATAGAATACTTTAATATGGTCAGTAACTTCAAAATCAGCTTCTTTTCTCATAGTCTGAAGTTTACTTATAATTTCACGTACAAAGCCTTCTTCTATAAGTTCAGCCGAAAGATTAGTATCAATAACTACTGTAATTGTTTTATCGCTTTCTGCAACAAAACCTTCTTTTTGACCTGCTTCAATCAAAACATCATCTTTTTGAAGTTCTATCAAAGTTCCATCTATTTCAAAACTTACCATACCTGTATTGAATTTATCCATAAGTTCATTACCATCAAATTCAGCAAGTTTTGCACCTATTTTTCCTACAAGTTTGCCATATTTTGGTCCTAATGTTCTTAACTGTGGTTTAAATTTATAAGTAGTAAATTCTCTTACTTCATCTGTAAATATTACATTTTTGATATTTAATTCATCTGCTACAATGTTTTTAAACATTTCAGGCAAAACTTTTTCAGATTTTACATACATTGTACCGATAGGCTGACGATTTTTGATATTTGCTGTATTTCTTGCAGCTCTTCCCTCTACAACTATATCAAGTACAAGCTCCATATTTTCTTCCAATTCTTTGTCAATCAAAGTTTCATCTACGTCAGGATAATCACATAAATGAACACTTTGAGGAGCATTTTTATCTATATTAAGCACAAGATTTCTGTAAATCTGCTCTGCCATAAATGGTATAAACGGAGCAGCCACTTTTGAGAAAGTAGTAAGCACTGTATATAATGTCATATAAGCATCCACTTTATCTTTTGGCATATCTTTTCCCCAGAAACGGTCACGACAACGTCTTACATACCAGTTACTAAGTTCATCAATAAAGTTTTCCATTGCTCTTGCACATTCTGTAATCTTGTAAGCATTGAGATTTTCGTCTACAAATTTTACAACCGAATTAAGCTTTGAAAGTATCCATCTGTCCATAGGAACAAGATTATTTGTATCTAAAGTATATTTTGTAGGGTCAAAATTGTCTATATTTGCATAAAGTACAAAAAATGCGTAAGTATTCCATAATGTTCCCATAAATTTACGTTGTGCCTCAATAACCGCATCTTTACCAAAACGATTAGGAAGCCAAGGAGCACTGTTTGAATAGAAATACCAGCGAATTGCATCTGCACCAAATTCTTTAAGTGCATCAAATGGATCTACTGCATTTCCTTTAGATTTAGACATTTTCTGTCCATTTTCATCTTGAACAAGTCCAAGCACAATAACATTTTTGAAAGCAGGTTCATTAAACAACAATGTACTTTCTGCCATAAGAGAATAAAACCAACCTCTTGTCTGGTCAAGTCCCTCTGTAATGAAATCTGCTGGGAAATTACTCTCAAATATGTCTTTATTTTCAAATGGATAATGCCACTGTGCAAAAGGCATTGCTCCAGAGTCAAACCAACAGTCAATAACTGCTGATACACGTTTCATTTTTTTGCCACATTTAGGACAGTTAATAAGAACTTCATCTATATAAGGTCTGTGTAATTCAATATTATCAGGGCAGTTATCAGACATTGATTTTAATTCTTCAATACTTCCGATTGCGTGTCTATGTCCACATTCACACTCCCAAATATTAAGAGGAGTACCCCAGTAACGGTCACGACTTATACCCCAATCCTGTACATTTTTAATCCAGTCACCAAAACGTCCTTTACCAATGCTTTCAGGATACCAGTTTACTTTATCATTATTTGCTACAAGCTGGTCTTTAACTGCTGTCATTTTTATAAACCATGTATCTCTTGCATAATAAATAAGTGGTGTATCACATCTCCAGCAGAATGGATAACTATGCTCAAATTTAGGTGCTGAGAACAATAATCCTCTCTTTTCCAAATCTTCAAGTATAGGTGTATCGGCTTTTTTACAGAAAGTACCTGCCCAAGGTGTTTCAGATGTCATTTCACCTTTTCCATCTACAAGCTGTACAAATGGGAGGTCATAATTTCTTCCTACATTAGCATCATCTTCACCAAATGCAGGAGCAATATGAACAATACCTGTACCATCTGTAAGAGTTACATATCCATCACAGGTTACATAATATGCTTTTTTCTC
The DNA here is from genome assembly GCA_964592005.1 of uncultured Eubacteriales bacterium. Taxonomy (GTDB): domain Bacteria; phylum Bacillota; class Clostridia; order Lachnospirales; family CAZQDT01; genus CAZQDT01. The sequence goes on along the minus strand of CAZQDT010000019.1, from coordinate 13,171 downwards.
AGGCTTTACAAAATTAAATAAAGGTTCATACTCTTTGTACTCAAGAGTTCTTCCTTTGAAAGTTTCAATTATCTGAGCTTCTTCACCAAGTACAGTACCTACAAGAGCTTCAGCCATTATATATACATAATTATCAAATTTAACTTTTACATAATTTTCGTCAGGATTTACACAAAGTGCAACATTAGACGGTAAAGTCCAAGGAGTAGTAGTCCATGCTAAGAAATATTCATTTTCTCCCTCTTTTGACTTAAATCTTGCTATTGCAGAACGTTCTTTTACATCTTTATAACCCTGAGCCACCTCATGGCTTGAAAGAGGAGTACCACAACGAGGGCAGTAAGGTACAATTTTATGTCCTTTGTATAATAAACCCTTTTCCCAAATTTGTTTTAATGCCCACCATTCAGACTCTATAAAGTTGTTGTCATAAGTAACATACGGATTTTCCATGTCACACCAGAAACCAACTGTATCACTAAAATCTTCCCACATTCCTTTATATTTCCAAACGCTTTCACGACATTTTTTAATAAAGTCTTCAAGTCCATATTTTTCAATCTGTTCTTTTCCATTAATTCCGAGCATTTTTTCTACTTCAAGTTCAACAGGCAAACCATGTGTATCCCAGCCTGCTTTCTTTAAAACGTCAAAACCTTTCATCGTTCTGTAACGCAACTCTACATCTTTTATAACACGAGTAAGAACATGACCTATATGAGGTTTTCCATTTGCAGTAGGAGGTCCATCATAAAAAGTAAATTTATCATTTCCATTCCTCTGCTCCAAACTTTTTTTAAAAATATTGTTTTCATTCCAATATTTCAGTGTTTCAAGTTCTCTTTCCACGAAATTCAAATTTGTGGATACTTTGTCATACATTATTTTTTCCTCCTTAATAAAAATTTTATATCTATAAATAGTTTACCTATAACTAGACAAAAGTGGTCTGGGTTTTATGGCTAAAACAAGGATAACTAAAAAAGCCTTTGTCCTCACAGTAAAACTGTAACAGGACGAAAGGCTCTATCTTCCGTGGTACCACCTGAATTGGCATATAAATACCCACTCAATCATATACAAAATATATGTCTATATTAACGGCTAGAAACCGTCAGAGCCTACTCAAAATTTCGGTCTGCCACTCCAGAAGGATTTTCTGTATAATCTACATCATATCAGGCTTCCACCTCCCCTGACTCGCTGTAACTTCAAACTATACATACTTTTTCTATCATTGTGTTTAAACTATTCATTATTAAACTATTATACTAATAAAATTTAATTTTGTAAAGCGTAAACTTAAAGTTATTTAAATTATTTAAATTTAACTTAATTTGAATTTAGTAACAGTTTCTTCAAGACTATCTGATTTATCAGATAAATCATTCATAATATTGACTACTTTTTCTAAATTATTCGTTTCTTCATGTAAAGCATTTACAATTTCAGTAATAATTGTAACATTATTATCCGTTGTTGTATGAATAGTTTCCATATTAACCATAACTGTTTTAATATAATCTGATAATTCCGAAATATCAGTTATAATTTCTTTTACATTTGAATTAACAGTTTCTATACCATTTTGAATACTATTAAAACTGTTTTTAGTATCATTTGCCATATGATTACTTTCTTCTAAACACGAAAGACCAATTATCATTTTTTCAGTCATATTTTTAGCTTTATTTTGTACCTCTGTAATTATACCTCCAATTTTTTTCGCTGACTCATTTGAACTTTCTGCAAGATTACTGATTTCATGTGCAACAACTGCAAATCCCTTTCCTGCTTCACCTGCTCTTGCTGCTTCAATAGAGGCATTCAACGATAACAAATTTGTTTGAGATGCAATATCCGTTATAGTATTTATAATATTTGTCATCTCTTTTGTACTTTCATCTAACTCTTTAACAACTACTGATACTTCATTCATAACTTTATTTACATCTTCAAGCTGTCTAGAATAATGATTTATATTTTCATTTCCTTTCATAGAATCGGATAACGATTTTTCTGCATTATCCATAATTTTATCTGCATTTTTGGAAATTTTAACTGACACTGCATCTATTTTGTTCATACTTTCTTTAGCAACTGCTACTTCTTTATTTTGACTTTCCAAATGTTCAAGCATAACATCAACAGTTGCTGATATTTGCTGACCGCTTGCAGAATTATCTGTCACTCTATCCGTAACAAAATCAACGGATTCATCTATCTTTTTACTTGCCTCAGATACTTCTGAAATAATATTTTTCAGATTATCTTTCATTATATTAAATGCCTCTGCCAAATCATGTATTTGATCTTTAGTTTCAATAGAAATTGACTGTTTAGATAAATCACCTTCTGCAACTGCCGAAATTCTTTTTCTTAACAATTTAAGAGGAGATGTAATACTTTTTGTCAATGCGATTGATAAAATAACTGATATCAATATAACAATACCCACTATAACTACAATCAATATAATACTTTGTTTAAAATTATTTGTAATATCAGTCCTTAACTCACTACTTCTCTCTAATTCCAAACTTAAAAGCTGATTACAATTCTTAGATAAATATTCTGCTGTACTAATCATTGAATAAAATTTAGTATCTCCAGCAAGCGAAAACGTAGAATCACATAGTGCAATACCCGCCTTATAAGTTTCTACATAGTTATTAAGTAGATTTTCAACAATATCCAATTTCTGAAGATTTTTTTGATACTTATCATCATTTCCGATATTCTTACGTATTTTTTCAACTTCCATCTGCATTTTAACAATAATTTCTGTTTCTCCTGAGTCTTTAATACCTTTATTTATTGTACAATATCCCAGTATACGATTACCCTGTTGTTCTGTTTCATTCATAATGTAATTAATACTTTCAAGATTTTCCAAAACTGAATTATATGTATTCATATACTTTACCGACTCAGAAACTAATAAAAATACTGGTGCTGCAACTGCAAAAATAATAATAAGAAAAATCACATTAATTCGTGTACCAATTTTTACTTTTGACATTACTCTTAATATTATTGGTAACTTTACTTTTTCCGCTGTTTTTTTAACTTCTGTCATAATCTCACCTCTTCTATTCAATTACCAAATTTTTATGTGTTTCAATATATTGCTCAATCTCTGCTGTTTGCTCCTTTGTATATGTAGACAATGGAATAATTACTTTCTTTTCAATATTATCCCCTTTTACTGCATTTACTGCACTTACTACTGCCTTATATCCCATATTGTATGGCAACTGGGTGGTAACCGCTTGCAAATTAACTTTATCATCTAACATATCCTTTGCAAGTTCCATACTCATATCTGTACCCATTACAACAATATCTTCTTTTCCCATAGATTTAACTGCATCAATACAGCCAAGCAGTGCCCCTTGATTCCATGCCCATATCATATCGGCTTCTGGATGCTCTTTTAATAATTTTTTAGTTATTTCTACTCCTACTTCAAAAGTTTCTGCTTCTTCTTCTGCAACAATATTTATTATGTCCTCATCAATCAAATCCTGTATTGCTGATTTAAAACCTTCACATCTTGCAATACCTATATCATAATTTGTATCTGTAATTAAAAGCATATTAACTTTTTTCAGATTATAAGTTTTTATGTACTCTACAACATAATCTCCTGTATCTGCTCCTAAAGCATTAGAATCCACTCCAACAATTGTCGTTACATCAGTATTAACAGTCGTATTCCATGTTACAATTGGTATTCCTGCTTCTTTCACCTTTTGTAAAGAAGCTGCTGTTTCATCTGAACTGATTGGTGAAATTACAAGAGCATCTATTTTTTCATTCATAAGACTATTAATATTTTTAGCTTCAAGTTTTACATCACTATTAGAATCAAGCATTTTAATTGTAACACCTAAATCCTTACTGGCATCCTTAATTCCATTCATTACTTCCGAAAACCATTCACCATTCATACCCATATTAACCGAACCTATTACAATATTACTATTATCTGTTGTACTATTTTGTGTTTTTTCAATACTATTATAAAATGCTTCAACTTTTTCTGCTAAATTTTCCTCATCTTGCTGCAAATTATTACATCCAGCCAATGTAAATAATAAGACTAAAATTCCCATCAATACAAAATGTTGTCTTTTAAATATATTTCTTGGTAATTTCATACTAAAACCCTCCTCATTATTCAATTTAATATTAAATATAATAACATCAAAAAAACTTTTAATATATTTTAATTATATCACAAACTACGTCAAACAATCAATGCCTTTGTTAAAAATATTTAGTGTATATTTCACAAAAACAAGTCAAATCAAAGGGGTATTTTGTAAATTATAATCACCAATAAATTTAATATGCTGAATTGCTATAGTGTAAATTGCACAAAGCATTTCTTCATACTTTGTCTTTTTTGTTAAAAAAAGGATTGCCAAATTTGACAATCCTTTTCATATTAATATTTATTTTTTCCACTCTTTATAAAGTGCTAATGCAGTTCCACTAAGTGCAAGCAAAGCCAAAAGATTAGGAATTACCATAAGACCATTAAAACAGTCTGCCAAATCCCATACTAAATCAACTTTCAATGTAGAACCTACCAATACAAAAATTACAACAAGCAAAGCATAAATTTTAACTGCTTTGTTTCCGAATAAAAATTTCACATTTGTTTCTCCAAAGAAGTACCAGCCAATAATTGTAGAGAAAGCAAAGAAAAACATACAAATAGCTATAAACACCGAACCAAAACTTCCAAATGTAGTTTCAAAGCCAAGCTGTGCCAAAGCCACACCTTTAATACCTTCAGAAATTCCAATATCCAGTACTCCTGTTGTAAGTATAACCAATGCTGTCAATGTTAAAATAATAAATGTATCAATAAATACTCCCATCATTGCAAAAACACCTTGGTCACAAGGATGGTCAACTTTTGCAAGTGCATGAGCATGAGGAGTAGAGCCCATACCTGCCTCATTTGAGAAAAGTCCTCTTGCAACACCAAAACGCATAGCTTTTTGAATAGAAACACCTATAATACCACCAGCTACTGCTTTTGGATTGAAAGCTCCTACAAATATTTCATAAAAAGCATTAGGAAGATTTTTAATATTTGCAATCACTATTATTAAAGCACCTACTATGTAAAGAACAGCCATTATAGGAACAATTTTCTCTGTAACAGAAGCAATACGTTTAATTCCGCCTAAAAATATAAAGCCTGCAATTACTGCGGAAATAACACCTACTATTACAGGATTTATTCCAAAAGCATTATGAAAAGCATCTCCGATAGAGTTTGACTGAACCATATTCCCAGTAAAACCAAGAGCTATAATTATAAATACAGAAAATAACACTGCCAATACTTTTCCAAAAGTTCCTTTATAAGCTTCTCTGATATAAAAAACAGGTCCGCCAATAACAGCTCCGTCCTTCTTAGTTTTATATTTTTGAGCTAATGAAGCTTCAACAAATATGGTTGCCATACCAAAAAATGCACTTACCCACATCCAGAAAATTGCACCCGGACCACCTGCAAGCATTGCAGTCGCAGCACCTGCAAGATTTCCAGTTCCTACTTGAGCTGCAACAGCAGTTGCAAGTGACTGGAACGATGACATTCCATGTTCATCTGCTTTGTCACCATTTAATTTGATTGAACCAAAAGTTCTTTTGAAACTTGTCTTAAATTCTCTTACTTGAACAAATTTCAATTTAATTGTAAAAAATATTCCTGTACCGCAAAGTAGAAATAAAAGTAAATAATCCCAAAGAATGCTATTTACAACTCCTACAAGATTTTCAATGAATTGCACATTGAATGCCCCCTTATTTAAAATTTCTTTTAATAAATAAACGAATATTTAATAAAATAAAACCTTTTACCAAGAACCATTGTTAAAAGGTTTTACGGTTAAATTCGTTTATTTCAAATAATAGCATATAAACAAGATTTTTGTCAACAAAGGGAAAAATGTTTCGCACAAAAACCCTCTCCATCAGACTAAAACAGCCGATTGAGAGGGTAATTTTAATTTCTGCATAAAATATCTGAAAGCTTTGCAAATTCTTCCAGCGAAAGAGCTTCGCCTCTGACTTGCGGATTTAACTCTGCTTTTTCGAGGGCATCTGTACATACCTGCTTTGACAGCTTCAGTTCCGAATTGTTTGTAAGACAGTTAATCAATGTTTTTCTTCGCTGAGCAAAAGCCGCTTTAATAAGTTTAAATAAAAATTCTTCATTTTCAACATTAACTCTTGGCTTTTCAAGTACCTTTAATTTTATAACTGAAGAATCAACATTTGGCTGTGGCATAAAACAGTGTGCAGGTGCTGATACAACAATTTCAGGTTCACAGTAATATTGAACAGCCAGCGAAAGCACACCATAATCTTTAGTTGATGGTTTTGCCTGCATTCTGTCTGCAACTTCTTTTTGAATCATTACTGTTATTGTATCTACTGGAAGCTTTTGTTCAAGAAGTCCCATAACAATAGGAGTGGTAATATAGTAAGGAAGATTTGCCGCAACCTTTATAGGTTTTCCATTATTTTTTTCTTCAATAAGAGTTCTTAAATCTACTTTTAAAATATCCTGATTTATTATTTCAACATTATCATATTCCGATAAAGTATCTTCCAAAATAGGTATTAAATTTTTATCAATTTCTACTGCAATGACTTTTTTTGCATTCTCTGCCAAAAACTGTGTAAGGCTCCCTATTCCCGGTCCAACTTCAAGTACGCAATCCTCTTGTGTTATATTTGAAGAAGAAATTATTTTTTCCAAAATTGAAGTTTCTATTAAAAAATTCTGTCCAAAATTTTTTTTAAAGAAAAAATTATATTTCTGAATTATAGCTTTTGTTCTAGCTGGTGACGCAATTCTAGGATTCAATGATAACACCTCGTCTGTAATATTTGTTTTGATTTTAACTGTTATTTAATATAATTGCAAGAAGAAGTTTTATAAAATACTATAAAAAACAACGGCTGCATTCCGCAACCGCTGTAAAAACTATTTTTTATTTAGTTCAGACATTTTTACAAATTCTTTTATAAGCTTAACACAGTTATCAATTCCTATAAGACCACTATCAAAAGTCAAATCATAATTTGAAGCTTCGCCCCATTTTTTATTTGAATAAAAGCTATAATATTTTGCCCTCTTTTTATCTGTCTTTATAATTGTATCTTCTGCTTTTTCAGGTGCAACATTATAGAGTTTTGTTACTCTTTCAATTCTATGTTGCATATCTGCACAAATAAAAACATTTATACAATTTGGAAAATCTTCAAGTGCATAATCTGCACATCTTCCAACTATAACACAAGGACCTTCTGAAGCTACTTTTTTAATTGCATCAAACTGAGCAAGAAAAAGTTTATGATTTAAAGGGAGTTCTGTACCATTATAACTTCCCATAACCAAAGAATATAAAAAACTATTTGTAGGTTTTTCATCATGTGTAACAAATAATTCCTCATTAATTCCACTTTCTTTAGAAGCAACTGTCAAAAGTTCTTTGTCATAAAATGGAACTCCTAACTCTTCAGCAAGTTGCTTTCCAATTAATCTTCCACCACTGCCATACTGACGTCCAATAGTTATGATTGTATTTGTATTCATGAAAATTCCCCCTTCAAAGTCTTAATAATTATGTATTTTTGTTTGCTTATCTAATAAATATTATACATCAAATTTATTTTAAAATCAATTTAATTTATTGCTCAAAATTCACAAATATAAATAATTCTTTTACTTTAGTATATTAAATATTTAAAAAACATTGCATAAAATCATTGCCAAAGTTTTCTTATAATGTTAAAATAACAATTATAATTAAAAAATTTAATTACAATATTGATTACCTTTAGGTTTTTTAAAAGAAAGAGGGGGTTTTTTTGAAGAATTTAAAAATATGGTTAAGATTAGGCATAGCATATGTATTATTATTATTTTTATTTATTGCAGCATCAAAAACAAATTACTCATCAATGGATAAGATATCTTCAACATTAGAAAATTTTTATAATCATCCGTTTAAATCTGTAAATATGGTATGGGATGTAAAAGATAAACTTACTCAAATCCAAGTAAATATGTATAAAGGTGCTACTGAAGAAGATGAAAAACTTACTGAAGACTATATAAATATAGCTCAAACAGAATTAAATAATCTTTATAACTTAAAAACAGAATTGACAAATATATATACAGGTGACCTAAAAGATATTACTGAGTTATTTTCATATATAGAGCAGTCTGAAGTTTATAAACAACAAATTTTTGACTGCCTTACAAAAAAAGAAAATTCTAAAGCAATCAGTATAATGAATAATAATTATCTTCCTCTTATAGATAAAGCTATTGAAATAATAGAAATGATGGAAACTAATGAAGATAATACATCTATACAATACATAAATAATGCAAATGCTACTAAAAATATTTCTAAAAGAGGTTTAATAGGAAATACAATATTTATATCGGTAATAATAATTATACAATGGATACTTATTACTTTAAGTATTGTTAAGCCACTAAGAGAAATGGAAAAAGCAGCAGATGCTATGTCTAAAGGAAATCTTAATATAGAAATAAAATATAAAGCAAAAGATGAAGTCGGAAATCTTGCAGAAAGTATGAGAAATACTATAAATATAATAAACAATTATATATCTGATATATCTAATACTTTACAAAAAGTTTCTTCAAAAGATTTAACAAAATCTGTAAGTATAGAATATATAGGTGATTTTGTACATATACAAGAAGCAGTAGTTAATATAACCGAAAGTTATAATGAAATGATTAAAAAAATAAAACTTACTTCTGAAAAAGTCGCAACAGGAGCTGAAGAAATGGCAGCCGCTGCCCAATCTTTAGACTCAGGTGCATCAGAACAATCTAGTGCTGTGGAACAATTAGTTGCTACTGTGCACAATGTAAGTGAACAAGTAGATATAAATGCTCAAAATGCAAACAATGTAAACAATTTATCAACTAATTCTGTCATTGAAATTGAAAAAGGAAACAATTCAATGCAAAATTTACTTAAAGCTATGGAACTGATTAGTGAACAATCACATCAAACAGCAAATATTATTAAAGTAATAAACAATATTGCACACCAAACAAATCTTTTAGCACTCAATGCAGGCATTGAAGCAGCAAGAGCTGGAGATAATGGTCTTGGATTTGCGGTAGTTGCTACTTCCATAGGTGAACTTGCAAGTGAATGCTCTAAAGCAGCTAAAAATACTGAAGAACTTATAAATAAAACAATGGTTGCTGTTTCAAATGGTACAAATCTTGCAGGAGAAACTGCAGATGTACTTCAAAAAATGGTTGACACTGTAAATGAAACCAGTACACTTGTAGAAGATATTTCAGATGCCTGTACTAGACAATCAAATCAACTTAAAGAAATATTACAGGGAATACAACAAATAGCAGTAGTAGTAGAAACTAATTCATCTGCTTCTGCTCAAACATCTGCTTCAAGTGAAGAACTTCTTGTACAGGCAGAAAATCTTGATAAAATGATGAAAGAATTTAAAGTTAAATAATAATGTATTAAATATTAGATTATAAAAAACTTCTTACTTAAACAGGGTAAGAAGTTTTTTTATAATCTGTTTATTTTACTTTTCACTTGCAACTTTTAAAACGCCTGCTTTTTGAAGTACTGGTTTTAATGCACAATAAGCTACAACAGCTATTATAACAGCTGTAACAGCATTTACCAATGTAGCTACAGCTGTTATTTTTGCTAAATATGTTGCAAGTTCAGCTTCAACTCTAAGAAGATAACGCTTATACATATATGACACAATAGGGTCGGCAAATACATTAAACCCCATTCCACATACAGAACCTAACAAACTCCATACAACAATATCTTTTTTTATATTCTTTTCTTCCAGATGTCCAATTTTATGAGCTACAAGATTTACAATCAAAGCAATACAAAGTTTTAAGAAAAATGTTTTAGGTGCTGATGTTGCATATCCTGAAGTAAGGTCGGCAATAGTCATTCCAACTGCTCCAGCAAGTATTCCATAAAAATTATTTAAAAGTAACGCTGAAAGAACACAAAAAGCATTTCCAAAATGAATAGCTGTTTTACCACCACCTGCAAGTGCTATATCAAACCTAAAAAATTGAAACCCTATATAACATAGTGCTGCAAATACTGATCCCTGTGCCATATTTAGTATTTTTAAATTTTGCTGTTTCATAATAAAATCCCTCTTTCTTTGTTATGTAATTTAATAATTTAAAGCAATAAAAATTTTTGTTAGGATATAAATATATATTTTATGAAAGTATCTTAACATCAAAGTGAACTTATGAAAATAGTCAGTTTATGTTTTTTTAATAAGGTCAAAAATATTTTTATACTATTGCTTATTGAGATTTTAATATTCTTATGATAAACTTATTTATATTCAATATGAAAAATTTTACAAACTAAGCAAAATTTTTGTTTTCTTAAATATTGAATTATATATTATCATTTTACATAAAGTGTTAATTAATTCATAAATTACCTACAATTTAAATTTTATAATTAATTTAAATAAAAATTTTTTATAAAACTAATACATAACATATTGATGTAAAATATAAAAATATGATATAATTTATACATTATATAATACAATTGTTATAAGGAAATGAAAAATTTGCTCAAATCACCAAAGCTTTTACCTTAAAATAAATTGCATTATATATTATAAAAATACAAGTTTTTTGTTGAAAGGAAGATTTTTATGAAAAAAAAGATAGCATGGAAAATTTTTTCATTGGTTATTTTACTTATGGCTACAGCAATATGTGGTAATGTTGTAAGTGGTTTTTTGGTAAAAAATGTATATGATGTTTCAGAAAAAATAGTAGATGAAGATGGAACTTTACTGGTTCAAGTAAATACTGTTTCAACAAAGTTCCAAGAAATTCAAAAAGCACTTCTTACATATTGTGCAACTTCAGACTCTACATTTAGAAAAGAACTTAAAACTCAAATAGAAAATGCCAAAACTACTATAACAGAAGAATTTAATGCTATAAATGATTTTATTAAAGAAGAAGACAAAGTAAAATATCTCGCTATAAGAGAGAAACTCAGCACATATTTAACAAATACACAAAAAGTTACTGCTTTTTGTGACTCAGGAAGTGTTGGCACTGCTTTTACTTACATAACAAATGATTTATCCTCTCAATCACAAGAAATAGAATCTTATATAAGTGATTTGACAGTTCAAAGCCAATCTAATCTTGACACAGGAAAACAGGAAATCAAAAGTGCTTATACTATTGTAAAAAATATGTACTATGTTATAGATGTTATTATATTGGCAGTAGTTATTCTCTGTATAATCATAACTACATATACTATTACAAATCCTACAAAACGTGCTACTAAAAATCTTAATAAAATTATAGATGATATAGATAATGAAAAGGGTGACCTTACTGCAAGAATTAAAGTAGAAACTCAAGATGAAATAGGACAGCTTGTAATTGGCATTAATAAATTCATAGAAACCCTACAAGGTATAATGAAAAATATTGATAATGAAACAGAAAATATCAATGAAAATGTAATAAAAGTATTTGAACTGGTAGAAGATGCTAATAGTAAATCAACAGATACTTCTGCAACAATGGAAGAACTTTCAGCTGGTATGGAGGAAGTTTCAAGTACTATTTCAAGCATAGATGGTGATGTCGAAGAAGTTACAAATAAAGTAGACATAATGATAGGTGAAGTTACAAATGGAACAAATTATGCTCAAGAGATGAAAACAAGAGCAAATGAACTTAAACATTCTGGAGAAGTAAGTAGACATAAAGCTGAAAATATGGTCGAAGAAATAGGTACAATTCTGAAAGAATCCATAGAAAACAGCAAAGAAGTAAGTAAAATAAATGAATTAACAACTCAGATACTTGATATTTCAAGTCAAACTAATCTTCTTGCTCTCAACGCTTCCATAGAAGCAGCAAGAGCTGGTGACGCTGGAAGAGGATTTGCAGTAGTAGCAGATGAAATAAGAATACTTGCTGATAACAGTCGTGAAACAGCCAATAATATTCAAGAGATAAGTGAACTTGTAACAGATGCTGTTGAAGCTTTGACTTCTAATGCTGAAAGAATGCTTAATTTTATAGACATAAATGTTATGGCAGACTACAAAAAGCTTACCCAGACAGGAGATATTTACAATCAAGATGCAGGCAAAGTAGAAGATATGATGCAGATATTTGCAGACTCTTCAAATAAATTTAAAGAAAAACTACACGATGTTGCAGATGCAATAGACACCATTGCTCTTACAATAGAAGAAAGTGCAAAAGGCGTTGCAGGTGTTACCGAAAACACTGTACATTTAGTAGAGAATATTTCTGCAATACAAAACGAAATGGGTACAACTTCACAGATTTCAGAAAATCTTAAAAAAGAAGGAAGTAAATTTATTGCAATATAATTCTTAAAAAATATAAACCCAGAAGCTTAGGTTTCTGGGTTTTTAAATATAATTAGGAGGTATTAAAATGAAACTTATATATGAAAATCCACTTGCAAATGAAAAAGATGTTAAAGATTTTATAATGGAAGGACAAGCTAAAGTCAGCTTTGAAAATGGCAGAATGAGAATGGAAAACCTTTTGTCAGCAGACCTTAATCAAAAAGCTAATTTTGTATATTGGTGTCCTGTGGAATTTCCAAGCAATATTGTTATTGAATGGGATTTTTATCCTGTAAAAGAACCGGGACTATGTATATTATTTTTGGGTGCAAAAGGCAAAGATGGTAAAAATTTGTTTGATGAAAGTTTAACTAAAAGAACTGGGGAGTATGACCAGTATCATCATGGCGATATCAATGCTTTTCACGTTTCATATTTTAGAAGAAAATGGGATGATGAAAGAGCCTTTCATACTTGTAATTTAAGAAAAAGCTATGGTTTTTATATGGTATCTCAAGGAGCAGACCCTATTCCGTCTGTGGAAGATGCAATAAGTCCATATCATATCAAGCTTTCAAAAATTAACAATAGAATATGTTTCTACATAAATGATTTACTTATTTTTGACTGGCTAGATGACGGAAAAACATATGGAAATTTTATAGAAGGCGGCTGTATAGGCTTTAGA
>CAZQDT010000018.1:0-19770 GCA_964592005.1 uncultured Eubacteriales bacterium | reverse complement strand
AAAGTAAAATTGATAATTAAATGCAAAGAATAATTATTCGTGCGTTTTTCCTGACTTATGTTACACGAAAAACGCACGAATTTAATTTTAAAACGCAATATATTAATAATACTTAAAAAAGCTATGGTTTCCCACAGCTTGTTAAATTAAATTTTCAGTTACAATCTGACCTTTCTAAAAAGCATCATCATAAAATTCATCTTCCCCCATAGCCATAGCATAGTTCTGATTCCAATTATTCTTTTTAGGTGCTTTACCCATTTTAGGCTTTCCGCTTTTCTTTCTGCCTTCATCATCAATATCGACTGATTTTCTTTTGGCTACCTCTGCTTCTTTTTCAAGCTTCTTCATTCTTTCATAGCGGTCAAATTCTGTTTCTTTCTTAGACAATTTCATTTCCTCCCACAAATTTTTGAAAAATAATCCTTGTCTATTATCATTCATAATTTGAAATATGTCAATAGTAATTTTTCTTTTTCAGCTTATTTTTCAATGTTTACATCAATACTTTGTGCATTTCTTACAATTTACAAATCTTCAAAAATTTATAATGTAAATTTTTAACAAATATGCTAAATACTCAAAATTATATATACTCATATTTATTTTTCAAATCTTAAAAAATCAAAGTCTGCAAAACCTTTAGAATCAGTATTTACAAAATTTACTGCAAACAATCCTAATTTTGCTCCTACCCAACCTCCCGGTGTAGCTTTAAATTCATTTCCTATTTTTTCAAAATTTTCTCCATCAATGCTATAATAAAATTGGCCAATCATTTCTTCAAGCTTATGATGTTCATTATGTATATCAACTTTAAAGTAAATTTCATTAGAAGAGAAATCTTTCTTCTCAATTATTTTTTCTTCTGCTCCTGCTTTCCCTTTACAATTTACACATTGAACATAATTTTTACCATTTTCCTCAATCAGAGATATATAATTATACGTATTTCCAGTAACAATAAAACCAGCTTGGTCAAAATTTTCTTCTGATTTTAAACTAACTTTTGTCACCGCCTTAAATACCGGCATAGGTATCATCTGTGTAAGTACATTAGGCATATCATAAACTCTATTTACTTTATTTTGCAACTTTTGTTCTGTCAAAAGTCTTATACAACTATTTTTCTGTTCAAGACTATACCAACCATCTTTATAATTTGCCTGCCACTGCCATTGTAATCCTAATTTATCCGTTTCAAATTCATCAGGACCATCAAGTGTTATTACTGGATATTCTTTACCAACATTAGGTTTTTTATACTCCAATACAGGCTCTCCTACTCCATCATAAGTTCTATTTTCACCCATCAAAGGCCAATCTTCTACCCAATCAACAGGCTGCATATGAATAATACGTCCATAAGCTTCTATATCTTGAAAATGTATAAACCAGTCTTCTCCTGTCTGAGTACTAACCCAACCTCCCTGATGAGGTCCATTTATCGGTGTATTTCCCTGTCTTAAAACTATTTTCTGTTCATATGGTCCATAAATATTTTTTGAACGGAATATTACCTGCCAACCATGTTCAACTCCACCTGCTGGAGCAAATATATAATAATATCCATTTCTTTTATACATCTTTGGTCCTTCAAGAGTAGGATTTTGTATTCTTCCATCTACCACCCTTACTCCATCATCTAAAAGCTTAGTTCCATCAGATGACATTTTATGTAAAAACAACTGACTTTTTATACCTGAACGACTTCTTGCCACACCATGCACTAAATATGCCTGACCATCATCGTCCCAGAAAGGACACGTATCTATCCAACCTTTTGATTTTACTACTAATACAGGTTTTTCCCACTTTCCAAATGGGTCTTTTGTCTTTACCATTACAATGCCTTCATCAGGGTCACCATAATAAATATAATATTCACCATTATGATATCTTATCGCCGGTGCCCAAACTCCGCAACCATGCTTAGGCATATCATATTCTCCAAAAGGTACTTCCTCTAAAGCATAGTTTACTATCTTCCAATTTACTAAATCCTTAGAATGTAAAATTGGAAGTCCCGGAGTATATATAAAACTTGACGCTGTCATAAAATAGTCATCACCCACACGTATAACATCAGGGTCTGAAAAATCCGAATAAAGAATCGGATTACGATAATTGCCATTTTTTAAATCTGCAATCCACATAAATTTTCCTCCATAATAAAATTATCTGTTTAATTCACTTTGTATTCCTTTATTTTTATGAGCTTTTATAACTCTATCAATATCTTTTAAGTCACTACCCGGCATATCTCCATATACCGTATTTTTTACAGCTGACATTGCATTTCCATATTCTATTGCCTTTTGTACATCATTATATTTTAAAAGTCCATACAATACTCCTGCTAAATAAGCATCTCCACTTCCTATACGGTCTACCACTTCTATTTCTGTATATGGTTCTTCTTCATAAAATTTATCTTCTTCAAGGCTATATATTTTTGAATTCCAATTATGTCTTGTAGGACTTATAACCTGACGCATTGTAGTCGCTACTATTTTACAATCATAATCTTTTGCAAAACCTTTCATTATTTCTTCTAATGTTCCAGTTTTTCCCATCATACGTCTTGAAGTTTCTTCCGAAACAAAAAGTATATCTATATATGGCAAAATCCCCTCTACTACTTTTCTAGCTGTATCTTCGTCCCAAAGATTTGCTCTGTAATTTACATCAAAAGAAATCGTTGCACCATTTGCCTTAAATTTTTTTATCATATCAATAGTTTCTTCTCTTACTTTCTTATCCAGTGCTAATGTTATACCACTCACATGGAAATGTCTTGTCTTTTCCCAAGCATCTTCAGGTATTTCTTCATTTTTTATATGGACAAAAGAAGAATTTGCTCTATCATATACAACAGATGGTTTTCTTGGATGTGCTCCATTTTCATAATAATAAATTCCTAATCTCTTGTCATCAGCTGTATCATATATTATATAATCATCACTTACACCTGAATATCTTATTTTATTTTTTATAAAACTTCCAATTTCATTGTCCGGAAGTTTTGTAATAATTCCTGTCCTAAGTCCCAACATTGATATTCCTGAAACCACATTAAGCTCTGAACCACCAGCATTTTTTTCAAATACTTCACCTAACGCAATTCTCTGTTTATCTGGAGGTGAAAGCCTCAACATTACCTCTCCAAAACCCAAAACATCAAAATCTTTTTTTTCTTTACACAAAAAATCCATAAGTTACCTCCACCCTCAATTATATTAATAATTACTTTGTATAATAATATCATAACTACAAAAATATTTAAAGAGTACATAAAAAATTTTTTTACAAAAACCAATTAAATATTTATTTCAAATTCTTTCTTGACACACACTTATTTTTGCCATATAATTTATTCGTTAGATAATAATATGTTTCCGTAGCTCAGCAGGATAGAGCGACCGCCTCCTAAGCGGTAGGTCGGGTGTTCGAATCACCTCGGGAACGTAAAAATAACGACTACACAAAACGTAGCCGTTATTTTTTAATTTAATACAAATATAAACAAGTTAAATATTTTCTAATTCATCTTCTTGTACAATTGGTCTAATTTATTCAATAATACAAAATTTCCACTAACTTTAAGTTGCCCCGTCATAAATGCTTTTTGTGAAGAATAGACTCCCTTTAAAATATCCTTCATAACATCTGTACTAGCATAAATATATATATCTGCATTATCTGCAACGCCTTCAATAAATCCTGTTTCCCCATTTTCTATATAAAGATAACCTTCTATATTTTCTTCACCATTTATAAAAAACTGAAATACCGCTTTTATTCCTACTGCCAAATTCGCTTGAAAATGGTGTGGAAGACTCTGCATCATCTGTTTACAGTTCTTTTCCCTATAAACTACTTCATTGTTCCTATTTAATGGTCTATTATAGGTATAACCTGCATTTATAGGCATTTCCTGACTATTATGTGAACCCATTTGTTGAGATATTATATTTATATCTTCTTGTTGTCTTTCTTCAAAAGCTTCAAACTGGGCATGATATGCTTCCATTTTCTTTTCCTGCGGCTTATTTATACCTTGAGTCACATTACCTGAATTAGTAGAATTACTTTTATTTCTTATATTTTGAAGCAATTCCTTTATTTCATCAAAGTCTTCTTTGCTTTTGTCCACAATACTGTTCAACGAATCATTGTTTGTGTGTGAATAATTTAATGATTTTTGTTCATAACCTTCCTGTGTTTGTGGATATATCTGTTGATTTTGTGGATAAGTCGGCTGTACTTTCTGTAAAGGCTGTTGATTTTGTGGATATATCATCTGTGGTTGCTGGTATGTTTGTTGATTTTTAGAAATTCCTTCCTGCGATTGAGGATATATTTTTCTTTCTTGTGGATAACTTGTCACCGGTTGTGAATAAATCTGTGACTGTTGTGGGTAAACATTATACATTTGTCTATAATTCTTATACAAATATGTTTCACTAGATGTAAAATTTTTCCTATTTTGTTTTAAAAGACGATAAAAATCTTCTGTATTTTTTTCAAGTATTTCTCTTAATGTAATATCTGAAGATATTCTTGACGCTTCTATTCCTCCCATTGCCACACTTACAAGTTCTATGCCCTCAATCATCGAAATAACCTTACACAAATATTGAGAACATTCTCTTTCTCCAAAAATGTCAGATACTGATATTGTCATATAATTTTTATTTGCAATAATTGCTGTATATTCAGGATTTGCACAATATTCCAAAAAATTCTTCATCAACGCAGCAGGTGCAAACATATTGACAGAAGTTGCCAATATTATTGCTTCAGCATTCTGAAGTTTCATCATTATTTCCATTGACTCCCGATTTTTAATCCCTTCATAAAAAGGAAGTCTGCCTCTCAAATCTATCTCTTCTACACCGACATTAAGTTCATGTAAAGTATTATACACTACATTCATAACATTTCTTATATAACTATTATCCATTCCACTATAAACAGCCACTATACTCATATTTTTCTTCCTTTCTACTGAAGCCACAAAAATTCCTTTGTTTCAAGCCATTCTTTAAAAAATTTATCTAAATCTTGCTCTGAAAATTTTTCTGCTGTTTCTATAAAATTTTCCTTTGACATTGTTTTAAAAGCAAAATTTTTATAACAAGCTTTCAAAAACTCTCCAAATTTTTCATCTCCCATTTTCTGATTAAGAATATAGAAGAAAACTCCAGCTTTATCCCTCTGTACAGAATAATAATCTTCCCATGTTTCATATTTCCTTATAGTATCACTCATATTTCCATCTATATTAACATTATTATATTCTTTAACTAAGTTAAATTTTTCATTATTCTGAAAATAAATCCATTTCTTCTGCAAATAGGAAGCAAGACCTTCTTTAAGCCATGCCATATTTATACAGTCAACACCAATTATATTTCCTATCCACTGTTTTCCTATTCCCAAAGCCAGTTCTTCTCTAAATGAACTACTTTTTATACTATCTGTATCCAACATAATAAATGTAGGATATGACTGAATTTCTGATGAAAATAAATCAACTTCAACTAAATCTAATTCTTCATAAGGATAACTTCCAAATAAATTTCCATAATAATCTAATATTTCTTTTGTTTCAGTAACTACATCAATTCCTTTTTTAAAAGTATCACTATAATACCAAAAATTTATCTTTATATTATCATTTGTCTTATATGTCATAACATTATACTTATCACTTACTACAAACGCAAAATCTCTTACAAATTTTGCATTCAAGATAGTAGTTCTTTTTTCTAAATCCTCAGTAAAACTTTGTGTACCCGTACCTGCTACCGAATAACCTTTAGGTGTAATGATTACAGCATTATAATTTGATACCTCCGAATAAAAAGGTTCTCCTACTGAATAATAAGGTTCTGTACGCCAGCCATACTCATCATATTTACAAATAACTGGTAAAAAATTGGCAACCCACATAGCATTTTCATTAGAACCCATCCTATGTGCAATTTTAGGTATATACCCTTCAAATTGAATGGTTATTTCCATTTCTTCATTTTCTTTAAGTTCATTTTCTAATTCCAAAACCAATATTGTTTCACTTTCACTGAATTTTATTTCTTTATTATTTACATATACTGCTTTTATAGCAAACTTACTATAATCCTGTCCACTTTTAAAAATTTCTTTTGAAAATTCTTCTGTATAAGGCTTTTGTGTACTGTCTTTCTCAAATGCTTCTGCATATATATGAAAATATATATTTCTCAGAACTTTTCCTGTCATATTCTTATAAGTTACTTTTTCAAAACCTTCTATAATACCATTTTCAGGATTAACTTCCATATTTATGTCATATGTATTATAATATATTTTTTCCTGTTCTTTTACATCTTCTTGGATTTGCTGTTCACCTGATACATCTTCAACATTATTATTTTCTACAACTTTTATAGTCTGCTTTTCTGTTTTTTCTAATTCCTCTAAACTCAACTTATTTTGACAACCAGATAAGCAAATTATCATAAAAAACATTATTGTAATAAAAACTTTTTTGTTCTGCATATATACACCTCTGTCAATCACTCTTCTGGACAAAGCATAAAACCAATTCCATATCCTGCAAGTAAGCCTCCTATGTGTGCAAACATATCTATCCCGGGGGTTACAAATCCAAACATAAGACCACTTACCATTAATGCCAGTACAATATAAAAAGACAGATTGTCCACTCTTCTATTCGTTTGTTGTGTTAATGCCAACACAGCTCCCAAAAGCCCATATATAGCACCTGACGCACCTGCTGAAATTCCTGAATTAAAAAGAACACTTAATATATTTCCAAAAACACCGGATACCAAATATATTACAATAAATTTCCATTTTCCCATATATTTTTCTACTCTTGTTCCAAATAAAAACAGCGAAAAACTATTGTAAAATAAGTGCATTAAATCTACATGTAAAAACACTGCACTTAATAATCTCCAATACTGTTTCTCAAAGATTATATACCCTCTTGAATTTGCCCCAAAAGCAATAAGTCTTTCACTCAAAGATACGTCTTTCCCAAGTATTGACATAACAATAAATATTACCGCATTAAATAACATTAAAAAATATGTAATATATGTATTTTTACTTTTAGGCTTTAATGCGGTTTTTTTAACAATTTCTCTTTCCAATTCTTTCAAATTTACTTTCTGCAATTCTGGCAATTCTATATTTTCTACAACATCTAAAGCTTTATATACCATTTCGTATATATTCAATATTTTTTTCGATTTATCTATTAAAAATTCTTTATTTTTTAAATCCGCCAAAGAAACAATATTGTAAATGGTTTTTTTCCCCTCATCAAGCATTTTATGACTATAAAAATATTGATGAAATTCTTCTGATATTTCTGTCAAAACAACTATATCCAGCATAATTGTATGAGGTATATTATTCCTATTTATCATATCAATGACTTGATTTTTATAATATTCTATATATTTCTCATACATCTGAAAATTCATATTTTCAGCATTAATTATATTTACTATATATACCACAGCTCCTGTTTGTCTTATCAAAGAAATAAAACCTGTTTCTTCTGTAAGTTCCTCTTCTGAAACACCTTGTATACGTGTAAATTCTTTATCTATAAGCTGTGAATAAAGTTCTTTTGTAAAATTTACAAACATTATAATCCCACATTTCTAAAAACATTAATTTCATAATATCGCTTGCACCGCATATAATGCTACTACACCATAAAATCCTAACATTCCTGAAATCAACAATGTAACAAAATTTATTCCAACTCCGATTCCTAATGGATTAAATACAAAATTTAACAAAAACATCGTAAATATTCCTATTAAAACTCTCTTAAAAAATCCTCCAAACTGACTTAACAGCAAAATCCCCAAAACAACACATATTACTATTTCAAGCATAATCTCACTCCCATAACCCAACTTTTTCATAGGTCAAACCTCTCGCTTTAATCCTCTTCATAAGATATTCATATCTCATCTGAAGTGCTTTAAGCTCGTATATATATGAGTCTATAAGATTATTGTCAGTAGCATTTTCAAAATTCATATAGGCAATATCAATATTTGATTTCACTTCTTTTAAATTTAAAAGAAGTTCTTTATCCTCTGTTATAACAGTTTCATTATTTTTAACTTTTAACAATTTCATATTTCCAACCCCTGATTTATGTATATTTATTTATATATATTATAGTCAAAAATTGGAAAATTTATTCATACTAAATTTTAATCTTAGAAATCAACTATGCTTTAAAACCTCTATTTCTATCTATATCAACAGCTTCATTAAGCACTCCTCTGCCATAAGTCATACCTGCATATATCTGTTGTGCATTACTTATAACTTTTTGAGCCTTTTCTTCTTTAGGTAAAAGTTTTTCTGCTTCTACAAGACCATCGTACATCTTCTTTAATATATTTTTAGCCTGGTCAAGCTGCTCTGCTGAAGCTTTAAAATAACTCTGTATAAACAATTTATTTACATATAAGTAAAGACTTGCCACATCATATTCCAAAGTACTACTATAATTTATATCATGCACAAGTTCCATTAACAATTTTTTGGCTCTCTCTAATGTCTTTCTAAATTCATCTTTTTTACCATTTTTAAGCTGTTCTTTAGCTGTATCTATTGCTTCAAAAAGTAATTCATATATTATAAGCACAAGCTCAGCTGAACTGGCATTTACTATCCTTGCTGTCCAATTTATTTTTTCACTCATAAAACTCCTCCTTCAAAATATACTCTTTTTTAATTATAACTGTAATAATAATTGATATCAACATTTTTGTACTTTTATTTTTTCTGAAGTCTTATCATAATACTTGAACATTCTTCATCAGCAATAGATATCCCTTCTTCAGAAAGACTAGTTATAGTTACATTAATCTCCTGTTCCTTTCCTCCGTTTAAAACCAATACTTTTGAATATTCTCTCTTTCCACCCTGCTTTATTACATCATATATATTTCTTCTGAATTGTTCACTATCTTTGAAAAATTCTGAAATATTTCTGTCTTGAAGATTTTCATTATATTCTCCAAGAATAGTTTCTGCACTTATATTAACACATTTAATAACACCATTAGCTGATGTTAAAATCAAAGCTCTTGTACTTGTTTCTATAAGTTTTTCATTGAAACGTTTTTCATATTTCAAATTTTCTTCAAGCTTAACCATATCCGTTATATCTTTTATCGTATATGTATATCCTACCAATTCCTGTTTATCCTTTTTATATATAGGTAATAATTTTTTACATACATAATAACTGCTTTCATTTTTTCTAGTCAAAATATCTCTTTCTTCATATACTCCCTGCTCTTTAGCAATCTTAAGCATTTTTTCCAGTTTCCCAGTTCTAAGTTCTTCTTCATTAAAAATCATACTTATATTATTGCCTATAACCTCTTCAGACTTATAACCCTCAAAAAATTCTGCTCCACTATTCCATTCAAGAATTGCCCCATCTTTATCCAAAATCATAACTGCGTCTTTTCTTTCACTATTTATTAGTCCTCTTAAAAAATCTGTTTTTTGTATAAGTTTACTCTCCAATTCATCACTCACATTTTGTATCATTTGATTTTGAAATACCAATTCTTTTGAATATCTCTGTTCTCTCTCATAGGTTCTTCCATTAACTATTGCTATACCCAAATAATTTCTTATTTCTTCCATTATTTGAATTTCTTCACTCGAGTAATCATATATACTTCCCAATACTAATATTGCCACAAATTCCTTTTTATTGAACAAAGGAACTATCATAAGTGATTTAGGTTTTATTGTCCCTACCAATGTTTTACTTATATAAACTGTATCTTCAGGTATATCCTTGATAATAGTAATCTCTCTTGAATTAAGTTTAGAACCAATAAACCCTTCTCCAACACTTAAATCAAATTCTTTGTAAATATTCTTTGAAAAGCCAAGAGAATTTTTTATTTCCAATTTATTGGTAGCAGAATTATATAAATAAAATGCTCCCCAATTACTTCCTGAACCCTCTATCATCTTAGGAAGGATATCATTAATAAGATTTTGTAAATCAATATTTATTGCCAAAGTATTTACTATCCTAAAAGTCGCTTCTCTAAGTCTGCTTTGACTTTTAAGTCTATATCTCATCTCTTCTACAACCTCATATAGCTGCTTTACTTCTTTAGGGCTATTCTCTTCTGCAGTAAGTTCTATATCTTTATCAGCAGACTTTTCTATATTATTTACTAAATTTTCTATTCCTTCTATAAATTTAGTTTTATAAATGCTTTTTATCATAAATATTGCCATACCCAAAAGCAATATATTGGACAAAATAGAGGTTACCTCAACTGCAAAATTATCTTCAAGAGCATAAATACAAAAACCTATCAAAATTCCTAAAAACAAAAATTTTTCAAAGGAAATGTTAAATATATTCTTTCTTTTCACAATAACACCACCCTAAAATCCTCTGCCAATACTTTCAATAAGAGGCATATTTGTAATTATTCTTTTATAAACTCCTTCTGTTTTATAACAACTTTCTTTTATAGCATTTGAAAAACTTTCAAGCTGTTTTTTATATTTTTCCACTACAAGTTCATCTAAACTTACTTCCTGCATTTGATTTGTTTCACTATCTACAAGCCTTATATTTCCATTTAATTCAGGATTTAACTCCTGTGGTGATATTATATGTAAAACCGACAATTTCTGTTTTCTATATGACAAAGCCTTAAATCCCTCTTCAAAACCATCTTCCGAATAAAAATCAGATATAATAAAACTTATTCCCCTGTTTATTTTAATTTGTTTAGTTTGTATTATAGATTTTGAAAGATTTGTACTGCCCTCAAAATTTATTTTATCTAAAAATTCAACCGTTTCAGCAAAAGAATTTTTTCCTTTTATGTTAAGTTTATTTTTTTCTAACTGCTGACCACATACAAAAATATTTACACTATCAGAAGATTTAAGTGCCACATACACTAATGATGCTGCTAAAAGCTTTGCATAATAACCCTTATTTTCTTCTCCATAATCCATAGAAGCACTTGAATCTATAAAAATATTTATATTTGCCTGTCTTTCTTCATCAAATCTTTTCACATATATTTTATCAGTACGTGCATAACTATTCCAATCAATTCTCCTTACATCATCTCCCGGAAGATATTCCTTAAAATCTGAAAATTCAAGAGAATTACCTTTTTTATTAGATTTTCTATTTCCTATGTAAAAATTGTCAATAATACCATTTACAGTTATATTTGCATTGTCAAGTTTTGCCAAATAATTCTTAGTAAGACCTTCTGATATACTTTTCATAAATTATTCCTCTTTCAACAATTCCCCAATTATAGTATCTGGTGTAATATTATCTGATATTGCGTCAAAATTCATAAATATTCTATGTCTTAATGCTGGATATGCCACTTTCTTTATATCCTCAAACGCAACATTATATCTTCCCTCAATCAAAGCATTTATTCTTGATGCTGTAATTATAGCCTGTGCACCTCTCGGACTTGCCCCATATCTTACATATTTCTTAACAATTTCCGGACTTGTTTCAAGTTCTGAATGTGTATTAAGAACCAATCTTACTGCATAATCCATTACCGCCTTTGCAATAGGCACTTCTTTAGCCTGCTGTTTCATTTCCTGTATTTCTTTGGAAGAATATACTTTTTTAGGTTCTGGAACTTTCAAACCAGTAGTAATCTCCATTATCCTACAAAGTTCTTCATGATTTGGGAAATCAACATTAAGTTTAAACAAAAATCTGTCCATCTGAGCCTCCGGAAGAGGATAAGTACCATCTTGTTCCAAAGGATTTTGTGTAGCAAGTACAAAAAAAGGCTCTGGAAGTTTATATGTAGTCCTTCCTACTGTAACCGTCTTTTCCTGCATCGCTTCAAGTAATGCACTTTGTGTCTTAGGTGTTGCTCTGTTTATCTCATCTGCCAAAACTATATTTGAAAATACAGGTCCCTGCTGAAATTTAAAATTGCTGCTGCCATCTTCATTCTTTACAAAAATATCTGTACCCGTTATATCAGAAGGCATTAAATCAGGAGTAAACTGTATTCTTGAAAAATTTAACTCTAATACCTCGCCCACAGCTTTCACCAGCTGAGTTTTTCCCAATCCCGGCAAACCTTCTAAAAGAACATTTCCTCCAGCTATTACTCCAATCAAAACATTTCTTATAATATCTTTCTGACCTATAATTACATTTGAAACTTCACTCTCTATTTTTTCAAATCTATCTCTAAACTGCTGAATTTCTGCCATTTTAATACCTCCAATTTCAAAGCTAAAACCATAAAATATTATCAATCATTATGTAGTCTTATTTTACATCATTTCAGCTTTAAAATCAATATTGTTGTAAAAAAGCTTAAGTTATTAAATAAATTTGTAAAAAATACACAAAATAAAAACTCCAAGAAATATCCTAAAACATTTCTTGGAGTAAAATTATTATTGTATTTCTCCAGCTTTCTTAAGTGCAATCTTTGTAGTAACAGGTCCTATAAGTTCATATATTACCGTACCGCATAAAATAATTGTACGAATTGTTTCTCCATACTCAGGTACTACTGTCATACTTGTAGCCGCAAGACCTATTGCAACTCCTGCCTGAGGTATCAGTGTAAAACCTAAATATTTCTGTACAATAGGTTTTGCATTTGAAATTTTTCCTCCTAGTGCTGCTCCTACAACCTTACCTACAACACGGAATATTATGTATATTATACCTATAACTCCCACTTTCGACAGCATTCTCAAATTGAGGTCTGCACCTGAAAGGAAGAAAAACAACATAAATATTGGCGGTGTCATCCTATCAACCTGTTCAAAAACTATATCACTGGCATTTGAAGTATTTACCAAAATAGCACTCATTGCCATACAAGCTAAAAGTGCAGACCAGCCTATATAATCACACACTCCTATACACAAAAAAATCATGGCATAGGTAATCGCCAAACGATTTCCTCTACCTGTATAAAATTTTACAAGGAAACGGAATATTACTCCAAAAATAGCTCCTATCAAAAGCGCACCCACTATTTCAATAACCGGATTTAAAATAGTAGAAATTACCGAAACTTCTTCAGTCGAATTAATTGATTTTGCTACCGCAACTGAAAGTCCAAAGCACATCAAAGCTGCAGCATCATCAAGAGCAACTACGGGTAAAAGAGTTTCTGTAACCGGTCCTTTTGCCTTATACTGTTTTACAACCATCAATGTAGCTGCTGGAGCTGTTGCCGCTGCAATAGCCCCTAATACAAGCGAAAATGCAATATCATTACCAGTAAGAATGAGTGCTAAATCTACAAATACTACTGCTCCTACTGCTTCAAGTATTGCAATGATAATCGGTGCTTTTCCTACTTTTTTCAAATATGAAAGCTTAAATTCTGAACCTATGGAAAATGCTATAAATCCAAGAGCAATCTCTGGAATAATTGAAAGTTTACTCACCATATCAGCTGGTACAATATTTAAACAATATGGTCCTGCTATAAGACCCATTATCAAATATCCAGTAACATTAGGAAGTTTTACCTGTTTTACAATTTTACCTGCAATAAGTGCCAAAAACAATGACAATGCAAGATAAAAATACAACTCAACCACGATTATTCACCAAGCCCTTCTACATCATTAATTGGTACAGAAAACATAATTCCACTGTTAGGAGTCTTTAAATCACCAATAACTTTCTTTATTATGTCTTTTGTATGTTTTACTTCTTCATCTTTCAAAACAAACAACATAACTTCACTTTCTTCTCTTTCCTCGTCAGCTAAAACTCTTCTAAGAAGTCCAAACATAGGCAAATCTTCCATATTTACCAATGCCTCTGCCATACCTTTTCCCTGAAGAATAGTAGCACCTTTAACACCACCATTTGCAAGCTGTTTTAAAAGCTCATTCATTAACTCTACTTTTTTCATAATTAATACCAATAATTGCATAAAATCCCTCCTAAATATTTAATATTTCTATAAAAATTTGTTTTTAACACATAGAAACAGCCTATCATTACAATAAGCTGTCAAATTTCCATTTATTATTTAATTTTTTATTTTTCCAATGAGTTACTTATTGATTTTATGGAAGTATTTATTCTATCTGTACAACCTTTTATTCCCTTATAAATTTCACTTGAATTTTTAGAAAGCTCACCCATCTGTTTTGCAACTACTGCAAATCCAACTCCAGCTTCACCTGCTCTTGCTGCTTCTATTGAAGCATTAAGTGTAAGAATATTCTGTTTATTTGCAATAGATTGAAGTTCCTTAGTCTTTTCATTAATTTCTTCTAATGCAACTACTGCATCTGATGTCTGTTCATTCAAAGCATTCATAAGCTTTTTCTCTACATAATGTTCATTTATAAGAATAGTAAATACTTCTTCTAACAATTTCGCTGCTGCCTTAATTTCTTTTTCTGTCCTTACAGGAACTTTTCTAAGTGCTTCTATAGACTCATCTTCTGGAACTCCAATTTCCCTTGCAACTTCTCTAAATTTTTCTTCATCAGGCTCTTGAGGCAATACCTGACCACCTATAACTGAACAAATCTTCTCTCCATTTATAAATATGTCCGATGCAAAATCCATCAAACCTGCATGACAATAATAAACCCCTTTACATTCCCTATCACACTTTTCACATCTCTTTTTGCCTTCTACCGATTGTCTTGTATATTTCATACAAAAATCAGAAAAATTACTACCTTCTGTAATATATGTACCGTCACTATCCACTGACACAGCAGCTAAACCCGTAGCATTTGAAAACAAATCCTGAAGTTTTTGAAATGTCTGAACATCAACATAATCCTTAACACTCGCCATAAAATCACACCCCTCAAATAAAATAAGCTTTGCCAATTTCTTTTTTCATTATAAATCATTCTATCTAAAAAATCAATAAATCGTTAATTAATATTAATATTTTTTTATAAGGAAACAAAAATTATTTTTAACTAAAAAAGGTGCTGCAATCTACAACACCTTTCCTTTTTTCTACAAAAGAGATTTATATAATTCAATAATTTCTTCTACACTTGTATCTCTAGGATTTCCCGGACGGCAAGCATCTGCATATGCTGATTCAGCTAAAAATTGAATATCTTCTTCTTTAACAATTTCTTTCAAATCTGCTGGTATTCCAACATCTTTAGAAAGTTGTCTTACTGCATCTATTGCCGCTTTACGATATTCTTCCTGTGACATATTTTCAGTACCTTTAACACCCATAGCGGCTGCTATGTATTTATATTTATCTCCAGTTGCTGGTGCATTATATTCCATTACCGTAGGAAGAATAATAGCATTTGCAACTCCATGTGGTGTATCATA
Organism: uncultured Eubacteriales bacterium; assembly: GCA_964592005.1. Lineage (GTDB taxonomy): Bacteria > Bacillota > Clostridia > Lachnospirales > CAZQDT01 > CAZQDT01. Next base: position 4,373 of record CAZQDT010000018.1, on the reverse strand, counting down.
TAAAGCACCTAAAGGATGTGCCATAGAATGTACAATACCAAGACCTACATTTGAAAATCCCATACCTGCAACATACTGACCTAATGCCATATCAGCTCTGCCTTCAGGTGTATTTTCTACTGCTCCTCTTAAAGAACGTGCAATAATTTCAATAGCTTTCAAGTGGAACATATCTGATAATTCCCATGCTCCCTTTGTAATATATCCTTCAATAGCGTGTGTAAGTGCATCCATACCTGTCGCCGCTGTCAAACTTTTTGGCATAGTTGACATCATTTCAGGGTCTACTATTGCAACCACAGGAATATCATGTGGGTCTACACATACAAATTTACGATTTTTTTCAACATCTGTAATAACATAATTTATAGTAACTTCTGCTGCTGTACCCGCAGTAGTAGGTACTGCAATAATAGGAACACATTTATTTTTAGTCTGCACAGCTCCCTCTAAACTTCTTACATCTGCATACTCAGGATTGTTTATAATAATCCCTATTGCTTTAGCTGTATCTATCGGAGAACCGCCACCAATAGCTATAATATAATCTGCTCCGGATGCTTTATACGCTGCAACTCCAGCCTGAACATTTTCAATAGTAGGATTAGGTTTAATATCCGAAAATATTTCATAAGGATATCCTGCTTTATCTAATAAATCTGTAACTTTATTTGTAACACCATATTTCATCAAAGATGGACCTGAACATATAAAAGCTTTTTTTAAACCTCTAGTTTCCACTTCTGTTACTATGTCATTAATAGAACCTGCTCCATGATAAGATGTTTCATTTAATACAAAACGATTACCCATAATACAATCCCTCCTGTTATTTTAATATAGATTTTCAAAAATTTTACTGCATTTATTTTATATGTATTCTACACACTATAAATTTTACAATACTTGAACAAAAATTTCAAGAGAATTTATATTTTTTTGTTTATTTTGTTTATTAATTTATTCATTATCTTAAAATAAACTATAATAAAAAAACAGATTTGCTTTAATTTTTAAGCAAATCTGCAAATTTTTATTATTTAACATTCTTAGTTTCTGTACTCTTCCAATACTCTTTAAAGAATGCCGCAAATACTGATATCATGCCGCCCAAAACTGCCGCTACCAATAATATCAATGCTTTACTGATATTTGCATCTTCTTCCGGTATTGTTGCCGAAGATGCTACTTGAATACTAACACGTCCTATATCAGAAGCTGCTGCTATCGTTGCTTCTTTATATTTATCCTGATATGTCGTATATGTGGACTGTGCCAAACTATAATCTCTTTGTATTGCATTGTAAGCATATTGTTCTTCTGCTAATGTAGACTGTAACTCAACAAGCTCTTTTTCCAATTCTGTTACTCTTTCCTGATAAGCCTTTTGCTGTATAATATTACTGTTAAGACTTGTCTGCAAATTTGTTATTTGCATTGTAAGCATTGCATCTTGAATTTCATTGTTATCCTGAAGTTTAAATTCAAATGAACCACTTGAAAGATTTACTTCAAGGTCATTCAATTTAAGATTTACATTTTCAGGAAGTGCTTCCAATAATTTTTTCAATTCTGCTGTCTGTACTTCTATTGATGTTTCAAGACTTAATAAACTGCTTTTATATGATGTAAGTAAACCCATTACTGAAGATATCTCAGAATTAAGTAAATCAATACTCTTACTATTTGTAAGATAATCCCTAAGTTTTTTAGCTTCTTCATCAAGATTAGCCTTTTCTACATCCATCTGTGCTTTTATAGATTCAGCCGAAGCCAGACCTTGTGCACGTGTTAATTCTGATATATACTGTGCAAAATATTTACATATTGTATTTGCAATAGATGATGCCATTTCAGGGTCTTTGTCTGTTACGGTAACATATATCAAATTTGTATCTTCCGGATTTTCTATTTCTATTTTTTTTCTAAATCTTTCTACTGAAACATATTCTCCATTATCATTTGTAATATCAAGTTCCTGTATTGTCTTTGTAAGAGTATCAGTATTTAATATCTGTTCTACATAAGTAATTACATCCATATGTGAATACTGGCTTGTAGAATCAATCAAACCACTTAAACTATCAGTATTTACAGTAGTAGAACTGTTTATTGGATTTGTAAGGAGTGTAGCCGTTGCCTCATATGTTTTAGGCATTGCAAATGCCACTATCAATCCTAACACTATAAATGCTGCTGTAACAGCTACTATCATTTTTATATTTTTAAGAACTGTTTCCACACATTCTCTTAAACTTATTTCATCCATTTCTTCCATTTTAAAATTCCTTTCATTTTTATAAATTTTTGCTTAACTGCTTGTACATCATGTCTGCAAGACCTATTCCACCATGTTCAGCTGCTGTTTCACTGTACTCTTCAAGAAGCATTTCTGTAAAAATTTCTTCTCCCTGACTTCTATTTATAACACCTTTACCATTATTTATAGAATTTACACTATTTTGCATTTGCTTAAATATATAGCTTACAAAATATGACTCAAATTCTTTACAAGCTTCTTTAAGTTCTTGAGCATCTTTGTTATCAACAGCTTTATTTAAAGCATCTTCAAAACTCTGGGTTTGAGATTGCTCTGTCTTATCAATATTAAGCTGCATTAAACTTGTATTGTAGGCACTTATTGAAGATATATCCATTATAAATCACCTCTCTATCTTTTAAGGTTGTTAGCCTGCTCAAGCATACTGTCTGAAGTCTGAATTGCCTTTGAATTAAGCTCATAGGCTCTTTGTGCAACTATAAGCTTAACCATTTCTTCTGCCACCTGAACATTTGATGCTTCTCTATAACATTGCATTACTCTTGTAGTAGTTGCCAAATCACCATCTGCTTCGAAAAGAGCTGGACCTGAGGCAATAGTTTCTCTATAAAAGTTACCCCCTATTGCTTCTAATCCTTGCTTATTCTGAAACTGTACAATTCCAAGCCTTTGCCCTAAATCTTCAGCTTCATTGTCAGCATTCATATACTGAAAATCTCCTTCTTCAGTAATAATAAGATTATCTACTGTAATTTCTTCAGGCAAATAAATGTATTCTTCTTCTGTATCTAATACCGGATATCCTTCTGATGTTGTAAGAATATATTCACCCTCATAAAGTCCCAGTTTCAGATTTGCATCTTTTGTGTATACTACTTCCTCTCCTCTTTGAATTGTCAAAAATCCTTCTCCTTCAAAAGCTATATCAAGAGCATTACCTGTATTATCTACATTTCCCATAGTAAAATCTCTTGTAGTAGCAATCGAACGAACCCCTAAGCCTACTTGTAAATTTGTAGGTTTTGCACTTCCTACTTCATCTGCCGAAGATCTTGAAAGTGTCTGATATAATAAACTCTTAAATTCAATTCTTTCTTTTTTATATGCAGTAGTATCTACATTAGCAAGATTATTAGATATCGTATCTACGCTAAGCTGCTGTGCTTTCATACCTGAAGCCGCCGTCCACAATGAACGCATCATATTAAAAACCCCTCTCTAAACTTATTTACATCTTTAAAATTTTCACTATTAAATTTATTTTATGTCATTCACCGCTTTACTTAATGTCTGGTCATGTGTCTGTATCATTTTCTGATTTATTTCATACGCTCTCATAGCTGTTATCATACTTACCATTTCATTTACAGTGTTTACATTTGAACCTTCTCTAAATCCCTGTAATACCTTTCCAGTATATTCTGTAAAATTAGTTTCTTCTGTAACATCCCAAAGATTTTCTCCATATTTTCTCAAAGTTCCCATATTTTCAAAATTAACTATCTTTATTGTATCTATATACTCATCATCTACATAAACCGCACCTGCTTCGTCTATATAAACTTCTCCATCTCCAAGCTCTATGGTTTCATTTTCAACTCCTGCAACAGAATAACCATCTGTGGTCATAAGTATTCCATCTGCATTTCTAGTAAATATTCCATCTCTAGTATATTTTTCAGAAACTTCACCTGCTGTATTTGTATGATTTATAGCAATAAAACCCTCACTATCAAGTGCAACATCAAGTGAATTATTTGTCTGTTCAAGATTTGCTTGTGTAAAATCAGTATACACCTCTTGAACAAATGCTCCCAAACTCATATCTCCTATTTTTTTAACAATAGTAACATTTTCTGCCAAAGTCTTATCATTGAGTCTTCTTGTAAGTTCTTCATCAAAAGCTCTTGTCACTACTCCATCTTTCTTAAAACCGGCTGTATCAACATTAGCAATATTATTTGTTATTGTATCCATTTTTTTCTGCTGTGCCAACATTCCCGTTGCTGATGTATATAATCCCCTAATCATATTTTCTTCCTGCCACTCAAAATATGGACAAACATCCCCATATCGAGATATTGTAAGTTCT
>CAZQDT010000017.1:0-19840 GCA_964592005.1 uncultured Eubacteriales bacterium | reverse complement strand
GGAATTACTACTGATATAATAGTAGGTTTTCCAGGGGAAACTGATGAAGAGTTTGAAACTACACGTAGATTTGCTGAAAAAGTGGGCTTTAGCAAAATTCATATTTTTCCATATTCTCCAAAAACAGGAACACCTGCGGCTAAAAGAAAGGATCAAGTGGCAGCAGAAATTAAAGATAAAAGATGTAAGATTTTAAATAATACAGAAGAAGAACTTAGAAAAAAATTTTTGAAAAGTTTTGTTGGAAAAACAGCAGAAGTTTTATTTGAAAGAGAGGTTAAAGAAAATATATATGAGGGATATACTACAAATTATGTCAGAGTTGAGGTATATTCAGAAGAAAATTTGAAAAATCAAAATTTAAAAGTCGTAATAAATGGGCTCGAAAATGACTATCTTATTGGAAAAATAATATAAAATAAAAGTGATTTCTGAAAGAATAAATAGTATTCGTGCGTTTTTATTGGAGTTTATTAAAATGATATTGCATAAATTTAGTTTTTATATTATTATAGTAAAGAGTGGAAATTAGTTTTGCTTTTGGGAAGAAGTAAATTTAATTTCAGGAGAATTACTCCAATGTTCGGGTGTTGTATTATTTTAGGTAAAAAACAAAGAGGTGATAGTATGGCTAATCTTAATGAAACGATGCAATTTGATGTAGAAAAGGTAAAGGCAAATGAAGCTAGAGATATAATATTAAGTGTATATAATTCATTGAAAGAAAAAGGATATAATCCTGTAAATCAGATAGTGGGATATATACTTTCAGGTGACCCGACTTATATTACAGGTTATAACAATGCCAGAAGTATGATACGTAAATTGGAACGTGATGAAATACTTGAAGAATTAGTTAAAAATTATTTGAATATTGAAAGATAGCTAGGAGGATTTTTGTGCGTGTTATGGGATTGGATTTTGGCTCAAAGACAATAGGTGTGGCTTTGAGTGACCCGTTTGGCTGGACTGCTCAAGGACTTGAAATTATAAGACGTGAGCAGGAAGAAGCTTTGAAGCCTAGCATGAAAAGGCTGGAAGAAATAATTAAACAATACAGTGTAGAAAAAATCATATTAGGGTATCCTAAAAATATGAATAATACAGAAGGACCAAGATGTGAAAAAACTTTACAATTTAAAGAAAAATTGGAAAAAAGGTTTGGTTTGGAAGTTATATTGTGTGATGAAAGAATGAGTACAATGGCAGCAGAAAGAACATTACTTGAGGCAGATATAAGCAGAAATAAAAGAAAAAATGTAATTGACAAAATGGCGGCAGTTTATATATTGCAGGGTTATTTAGACAGAAAAGAAAAATAAATTGGAAAGAGGTATATTATGAACGATTTTTTAGATGATGAATTTGAGTATCCGGTTATAACATTTACGGTAGACGGAGAAGAAAAGGAATTTATGATTATAGATGAAGTAACTGATAAAGGTAATAAATATATCCTTGCAGTAGAATGTGAAGAAATAGATGATGAAAATGCTGAAGCATGGATTTTTAAAGAAGTTGGTTCAGATGGAGAAGAAGCAGTATATGAGATTATTGAAAATGAAGCAGAGTTAGAGGGAGTTATGTATCTTTTCAATGAATCAAGCGAAGATTATGATTTAGGATATTAAAAAGGAGGAAATGAAATTTTGGCTGGGAAAAAATCAAAGATAAGAGTTATATCTTTTGGCGGTTTGCAGGAAATAGGTAAAAATATTACTGCCATAGAATATAATCAGGATATAATAGTGATAGATTGTGGAATAGGATTTCCGGAAGATGATATGCTTGGGATAGATTTGGTTATACCAGATGTGACATATCTTTCCAAAAATGTAGAAAGAATAAGAGGTATTGTACTTACTCATGGACATGAGGACCATATAGGAGCATTACCTTATGTATTAAGAGAACTTAATGTGCCTGTTTATGGTACAAGACTTACTTTAGGACTTGTAGATAATAAGCTTAAAGAACATAATTTGAATGGGAAAGTTGATATGCGTTGTGTAGAGGCTGGAGATGTTATACAACTTGGAGAGATGAAGGTTGAATTTATTTGTACTACACATAGTATAGCTGATTCAGTAGCACTTGCAATACACACACCTGTTGGAATAGTAGTGCATTCAGGTGATTTTAAAATAGATTATACACCTATACAGGGACAAAGTATTGACCTTCAGAGATTTGCAGAACTGGGAAAAGAAGGAGTACTGTTATTTATGTGCGACAGTACAAATGTTGAGAGAAAAGGCTACACAATGTCGGAGCGTACAGTAGGAGCTGTATTTGAGGAATTATTTGCACAGTGCCAGTCTAGAATAATTGTTGCTACTTTTGCTTCTAATATTCATCGTATACAACAAATAATCAATTCTTCTCAAAAATATAAAAGAAAAGTTACTGTTATGGGAAGAAGTATGGTTAATGCTGTAAAAACTGCAAGTGAATTGGGATATTTAGACATACCTGACAATATTATGATAGATGTAAATGAAATAAAAAATTATACAGATGAGCAGCTTGTCATAATTACAACAGGAAGTCAGGGAGAGCCTATGGCGGCACTTTCAAGAATGGCATTTTCTGAACATCGTCAGGTAGAAATAAAGCCTGGCGACAGAATAATCATAAGTGCTTCTTCAATACCGGGAAATGAAAAGACAATATCTAAAGTTATAAATGAATTGTTTAAAAAAGGTGCAGATGTTATATATGAAGGTCTTATGGATATTCATGTTTCAGGTCATGCAAAGCAGGAAGAATTAAAGCTTATGCACGCACTTATTAAACCAAAATATTTTATGCCTGTACATGGAGAATATAGACATCTTAAACAACATTGTGAGCTTGCAGTAGATATGGGTATGAAAAAAGAAAATACTTTTATAATGAATATAGGAGATGTATTGGAAGTAACTAAAGACAGTGCAAAGATAACAGGCACTGTACCGGCAGGACGTGTATTAGTTGATGGACTTGGTGTGGGAGATGTTGGAAATATAGTTTTAAGAGATAGAAAACATTTGTCACAAGACGGACTTATAGTAGTTGTAGTTACTATGGAAAAAGAATCGGGAATGTGTATTGCAGGTCCTGATATTATTTCAAGAGGATTTGTATATGTAAGAGAGTCTGAAGATTTAATAGAAGAAGCAAGAGATGTTGTAAGAGAAGCACTTGACAAATGTGAAGAAAAAAGAATTACCGAGTGGTCATATATGAAGGGACTTATCAGAGATACACTTAAAAATTATTTGTGGCAGAAAACAAAGAGAAGTCCTATGATATTACCTATAATAATGGAAGTTTAAGATTGGAAGTGATTGTTGTGGATGAATTAATAAAGCAAATGATAAATTTTATATATGAGAGTGAAAGATATAAAGAATATCAAAGACTTAAAAAAGTTTTAGAAAATAATATTGAACTTAAAAATAAAATTAATTATTTGAAGAAGCAGCAATTAGAGCAGGAACTTAGAAAAAGAAATGGCGAATTTGTTTCGGAAGAGGAAAAAAGAAGACTTAATGAACTTTATGCAGAACTTGTTCTTGATGAAAATGTAAGTGGATATTTGGAAAATGAAAGAATAGTAGAAGATATGATAGTAAAGGTATATGATGATTTAGCTGATGCAGTAGACCTTTCATTGGATTTTATGTAAAGTAGTAAATTAGATTTTATAAAGATTAGTATAAAAATTTTTGTAAATATCTGGTTAATGATAGTGTATAGAAAGAAGAGTGATTTAGTGAAAAATTTTCGTTCAATGCTTTCTACGATATTGTTTAATCTGATTTTGGTAATTGTACTTATATATACACTTCCTAAAGTAGCGGAAAGGTCATATAAGCTTGCTAGAGATTTTGTAGAGCAGTCTGATAAGGAAAATTCAAATGAAGTTGTTTCAAAACAGGTAGATATAGTTATTCCGAATGGTGCAAGTACAAGTCAGATTGCCAAAATACTTGAGGAAAACGGATTGGTTTCTAATGCGGATTTATTTACAATAAAGGTAAAGTTTAGCGAATATGATGGAACTTTCAAAAAAGGAAACTATTCACTCGATACTTCTATGACTGATGAAGAAATAATGGAAATATTGAAAAAAGGTACACTTGCACAGAATGAAATAACTTTTACAATACCTGAAGGTTATACAATATTAAAAATAGCAGACAAGCTTGAAAAAGAAGGAATTGTTACAGCACAAGAATTTATCGATGCTGCAAATAATGGAGATTATGATTATGATTTTATAAAAGATTTGCCTAAAAGAGCTTCAAGGCTTGAGGGATATCTTTTCCCTGACACTTACTATTTCAGGACTGGTGTAACAGCAGAGGAAATAGTAAGTAAGCTTTTGGCAAGATTTGATGAAATATATACAGATACTTATATTTCGGCAGCAAATTCTAAAAATTATACAATGGACCAAGTTATGACGATGGCATCTATTGTAGAAAAAGAGGCAAAGCTTCAAAAAGAACAGGCAATTATTGCAGGTGTAATAAATAACCGTCTGGAAATAGGAATGGCATTACAGATGGACTCTACGGTAAATTATGCCTTTGAGCTTCGAGATGGTGTAAACAGTGGTAGAGATGAACAGCAGGTATTACTTACAGATTTGGAGATAGAATCCGATTATAATACTTATGCAAATGCCGGACTTCCGATAGGTCCTATCTGTAATCCTGGAAAAAATGCAATAGAAGCTGTACTTTTTCCTGAACATCATAAATATATTTATTTTGTGCTTAAAGATGCTGCTACGGGAGAACATGAATTTTCAGAAACATATGAACAGCATTTAGCAGCCAAAAGGAAATATCAATAGAGGTTAGATTATGAATGGAATTAAAGAAAATGAAGTGAATGAATTTTTAAGAGAAATACAACCAAGATGTAAAGGTGTTTTGGGAGAAATACAGCAGGAGTGTATAGATGAAGAAGTTCCGATGATACCACCTGAAACAGCTAAACTTTTAGGGGTTATTTTGCAGATAAAAAAACCTAAAAGAATACTTGAAATAGGTACAGCAGTAGGTTTCTCATCAGGATTTATGAGCCAATATTTACCAGAAGATGGAGAAATAACTACCATAGAACGTTTTGATATTATGAGTAAGCAGGCTAAAATAAATATAGCACGTATGTGTCTTGAAAATAAAATTACAATGTTGGAGGGAGATGCGGCTGAAATACTTCCAACACTTGAAGGACCATATGATTTGGTATTTATTGATGCGGCAAAGGGGCAATATAATGTATTTTTAAAGGAATGTATAAGATTGTTGCCAATAGGTGGTGTGGTACTGGCAGACAATGTATTGCAGGGAGAGTTTATAATAAAGTCAAGGTATGAAATACCAAGACGGCAGAGGACTATACATAAACGGATGAGAAATTTTTTGTGGTATATAAGCCATAGCAAAGTTTTTGAGTCCAGTATAGTACCGATAGGAGATGGACTGGCTATATGTTATAAAGTGGCTGAGTCTAGTGGTGAGGAAGGAGAATTTTTAGATGATTAAAAAGCCTGAACTTTTAGCACCAGCAGGTGATTTGGAAAAATTGAAAATAGCTGTTTTGTATGGAGCAGATGCAGTATATATTGGTGGAGAGCATTTTAGCCTTAGAGCTAAAGCAAAAAATTTTACTAAAGAAGAAATGAAACAAGGTGTAGAGTTTGCACATTCACATGGTGTAAAGGTGTACGTAACAGCTAATATAATAGCTCATAATGCTGATTTTGTACAGATGGGAGAATATTTTAAAGAGCTTGAAGAAATGCAGGTAGATGCGGTATTGGTAGCAGACCCCGGAGTATTTGATATGGTGAGAGAAAATGCACCTAATCTTACAGTACATTTGAGTACACAGGCAAACAATACAAATTATAGAAGTGCTAATTTTTGGTATAAACAGGGAATTAGAAGAATAGTAGTTGCAAGAGAATTGTCTTTGAAAGAAATAAAAGAAATAAGGGAAAATATTCCAGAAGATATGGAAATAGAAGCATTTGTACACGGAGCAATGTGTATATCATATTCAGGAAGATGCCTTTTAAGTAATTATCTTACACAGAGAGATGCAAATAAGGGAGAATGTTCCCATCCTTGCAGATGGAAATATTATCTTATGGAAGAAAAACGTCCGGGAGAATATATGCCGGTAATTGAAAATGAAAGAGGAACTTATATATATAATTCAAAAGATTTATGTATGATAAATAATATTCCAGATTTGGTTGAAGCTGGTGTTGAGAGTTTGAAGCTTGAGGGAAGAATGAAAACACCTTTTTATGTAGGAACAGTGGTTAAAGCATATAGAGAGGCAATAGATGATTATTTTAAAGAAGCAGAGCTTTATAATTCAAAAAGGGATTATTATATTGAGGAAGTTTCTAAGGCAAGTCATAGAAAGTATACAACTGGTTTTTATTATGGAAAACCATCAGGAAATGAACAGATTTATACAAGTAATACCTATGAAAGAACTTATGAATTTATAGGTATGGTAAAAAGTTACAATGAAGAAACACAAATTGCAGAGATAGAACAGAGAAATAAATTTTCGGTAGGTGAAGAAGTCGAATTTATGTCTGCTTCAGGTGGTTATTTTGTTCAGAAGATAGGAGAAATCATAGATGCAGAGGGAAATTCAGTAGAGTCAGCACCACATCCTCAGCAGATGATAAAAATTAAAGTGGACAAACCTGTAAAACCTTTTGATATGATGAGGAGAGTGGAAAAATAATGGCAAATAAAAAAGTAATAAAGAAGAAAGTTAAGGAAGAAGTAATTGATACAAGTTTAGACGTATTTTTAATTCTTAAAGAAAAAGTTTCTGTGGTTGAACTTCAAAATTTAGTTAATAAAAATTTTAGAGAAATTGAAACAGAGATATGGCCTGATTTGAATATAATGGAATTTCAGCTTATATCTGACAACACAATGGATTGGATAGAAGTAAGTGAAAGCGATGTATTTGATGATGAAGATAAAAAAATAATCAATTCTTATGGTGCAAAATCTGTTTTCTGTATAACGGTGGAAGCAGATGATACAGAGGTTTTAATAGCGGTAGTAAAGGCAATTATGGAAAAATATGATGGAGTTTTAGGAAATGATACTGATGATTTTAAACCTTTATTTGATAAGAGTAATATAGATAATTTTAATTATAACGAATAATTTTAGACTGTAATATGAACTTAAAGTTTGTATTACAGCTTTTTGTATAAAAACATACATAATTTAACAAAAATATGATTAACATTTTTAAAGAAAAACATTTGCGGGTTGAGCAAATGTTTCATTTTCTTTAATTTGTTTCAAAGTAAAAGATTGTGCGAATGGAGCAAAACTTTTATTACATTAATTATTAAATTTATACATAATGAATTTTTGGTAGTGAGGTGAAAAAATGAATAAAAAAATGATTAAAGCATTCAAAGCTGCGTTTCCTTGGACTATTCCGGTGCTTACAGGTTTTTTGTTTTTGGGAACTGCATATGGAATACTTATGAGTAGTAAAGGATATGGTATTTTATGGACATTTCTTATGAGTGCTGTGGGTTATTGTGGGAGTATGCAGTTTGTGGCAGTAACTCTTCTTACATCGGCATTTAATCCAGTGGCGGCATTATTTTTAAGTATTACGGTAAATGCAAGACATTTGTTTTATGGAATTTCAATGCTTTCAAAATACAAAGGAATTGGAAAAATTAAAACTTTTTTAATATATACTTTGTGTGATGAAACATTTTCGGTAGTAAGCAATGTAGAACCTCCTAAAAGTGTAGAACGTAAATATTTTTATTTTTGGATTTCATTTTTAAATTATTTGTATTGGATTGCAGGAGGTGTAATAGGAGCATTTATTGGAGAAGTGGTAAATTTTGACACAAAAGGTTTGGACTTTGTTCTTACAGCATTATTTGTTGTAATATTTCTTGATAAATGGGAGATTAAAGAAAATAGACCCTCTGCTTTTATAGGGGTAATATGTTCCATAATTTGTTTAATTATATTTGGAGCAGCTAATTTTATAATACCTGCAATGATTTTAATGCTTGTTGTACTTAGTTTGTTTAGGAAAAGGCTGGAGGTAGAAAAATAATGTATTTAACAGAAATGCAGACTTTTATTATAATATTGTGTATTGCGTTGGGAGCAATTTTTACACGTTTTCTTCCGTTTATAATATTTCCAGAGAATAAGCCAGTGCCAGAATATATTACATATTTGGGAAATGTTTTGCCGGCGGCAGTAATCGGACTTTTAGTAGTGTATTGTTTAAAAGGAGTAAAGTTGACAGATAGTCTCTATGGGTTACCTGAATTTATATCAATATTAGGAATTATAATTTTACATAAATGGAAACATAGTACATTTTTGAGTATTGCAGGAGGAACGGCAATATATGTATTTTTAGTACAAATGATATTTTAAATCCAATATTTACTGATAAATAAGTTACAAAAAAGCCTTCTATACTATAATGGTATAAATTTACCATATAAAGTAAGAAGGCAAAATATTAATCTATATAAAATAAACAATTTAATTCAATATCAAAAACTTTTAACAAAGGTTTTGGTTAAAAATTTATTTTTGAAAAATCAATATACAAATCATCATAAATATTTACTTTTATAGTATTATCAAAAGTATATTGAAGACTAAATATTTCTTTTTCAAAGAAATTAACATCTATTGTTTTATGCATTGGGTTTACTATCCAATATTCACGTACACCATATTGTTCATAATAATAAAGTTTTTTGATATAATCGTGAGATGAATTATTAGGTGATACGATTTCTATTATAAAATCAGGAGCACCATTACAACGCTTTCCGTCTAATTTATTTTTGTCACAGATTACTATAATATCAGGCTGAACGATAGTTAAAGGTCTATCTGATAATTTTACATCAAAAGGAGCAGGTAAAACTTTACAAGGTCCGTTTTTTTGTAGGACATAAGCATTGAGCAGATACGAAATCTGCATAATCAATGTTTGATGAATTTCAGATGGACTAGCTATATAATAAATTTCATTTTCAAATATTTCAGCTTTTATATCTTCTGATAATAATTCATATTCTTCTAAAGTTGTAATTTCTTTTGATGAATGGATTGCAGGCATAATAGTTCTCCTTTCTATATAAGTCCCAATACTTTTAAACCGTTGTATACTCCATCTTTTTCAATAGTTTCAGTCATATATCTTGATACATTTATAACATCACTTACAGAATTTCCCATAGCAATGCTGTTTTTTACATATTTCATCATATCGAGGTCATTTTCACTGTCACCGAAAGCATAAGTATTTTCCCATAAAACATTTAGTTTTTCTATCAAATATTTTATGCCGCTTGCTTTTGAGTAACCTTTAGGAACTGCTTCTATAAGATTACTTTTTCTGTCAATTATGTCATAATATTTATTCATTACAGGAAGAACTTTTGCAAATTCATCACGATTGTATATCTGTATAGACATTTTATTTATATTTAATTTTGAAAAATCTTGCCATGGTTTTAAGTCAAAAAATCCAGTTTCTCCAGATTTTTCGATAAATATAGATTTAAGATTTCCGTTATAATATGCACCTTTTGAACCTTCAAACAGGGCATCGACATTATGTTTTTCAAAAGCCGATATTGTTTCATTTAAAGCTTCAGAGGATATCTCATAATTTAAAAGAGTATTATCATTGCAAGTTATGTAAGTACCACAAGCAGCATTTACACCAGTAATATCTAAATCTAAAAATTCTTTAGTTACCATACAGTAAGGCCTGCCAGTGGCAAGAAAAGCATAATGACCATTTTCAGTCAGTGCCTTAATTGCTTGTTTAGTTTTTTGAGTGATGCCTGTATGAGGCCTATATATAGTTCCATCAATATCAAAAAAAACTATTTTTCTATTCATAAGCACTCCGCCAATATATTAATCATTTCGTCTATTTCTTTTTCTCCGGTGATAAGAGATGGTACAAATCGTATTACATTACTTCCGGCACTTGCAACTAGAAGACCTTTTGACATTGCTTTTTTGATTACTTCAGCAACAGGCACTGTAACTTCAATACCCTGCATAAAACCCACACCACGAACTTCGGTAATTACATTTTTTTGTGCTTTAAGTTCTTCAAGTTTTCTAGTGAGATATGCACCGTTTTTCTTTACATTTTCGAGTAAACCATTTTTAACAAGTTCAGTAACTACAACTTTTCCAGCAGAAGTAGCGAGAGGATTACCACCGAATGTAGAAGCATGGTCACCCGGTTGGAAAGCGTCAGCCGCTTTTTGTTTTGTAAGCATAGCACCGATAGGAACACCACCTGCTAAACCTTTAGCAAATGTTACTACATCAGGTTCAACCCCATAATACTGATATGCACATAAATAACCAGTACGTCCTACACCGCATTGTACTTCATCAAATATTAAAAGCAAATCTCTTTCATCACAAAGTTTACGAAGTTTTTGAAGATATTCTTTATCAGCAGGATGTATTCCGCTTTCACCTTGTATAGGTTCAAGAATAATCGCACAGGTTTTATCTGTAACTAAGGATTTAAGACTTTCAAAATCATTAAATACTGCATATTTAATATCAGGCATAAGAGGACTAAGACCTTTTTGATATTTTTCTTGTCCAGTAGCTGTGATTGCTGCATAGGTTCTTCCATGGAAAGATTGTTTCATAGAAATAATTTCAGTTCTTCCTTCGCCCTCATGATACTTTACAGCATATTTTCTTGCAAGTTTTAAAGCTCCTTCATTAGCTTCAGCACCACTGTTACAGTAGAAAACTTTGTCAAAACAGGTATTTTCTACTAAAAGTTCTGCAAGTTCAATCATAGGCTCATTCCAGTAATAATTTGAACAATGAATTACTTTAGCAGCTTGTTCAGCAATTGTTTTTACAAGTTTTTCATTATTATTACCTAAAGAATTTACTGCTATACCAGCAACAAAATCTAAATATTTGTTTCCGTCAGTATCATATACATAACAGCCATCACCCTTGGCAATGGCGATAGGATAACGATTATATGTATTCATAATTACATTTTTACCACGTTCTGCTATATTCATTTTAAGACTTCCTTATATAATATATTTAGGTTAAAAGGTAACCTATAACCTTATCTTTCTACAAGAGTTCCGATACCTTCAGGAGTAAATATTTCAAGAAGTATGCAGTGTTCTTTACGACCATCAAGTATGTGGACATGTTCAACACCTGCTTCAACGCCTGCGATACAGCATTCAACTTTAGGAATCATTCCACCTGAAATAGTACCGTCTTTTATAAGTTCATGAATTTTATCTACTTTTACAAATGAAAGAAGTGAATTTGGGTCATTTACATCAGTAAGTACACCTGAAACATCAGTAAGGTACATAAGTTTTTTTGCACCTAATGCACCAGCTATTGCGCCAGCAGCATAATCAGCATTGATATTGTAAGTATTTCCATTTTCATCTGCACCGATAGGAGCTATTACAGGAACAAAATCATTATTCATAAGAGTTTCAATTAAGCTTGTATCTACTTTTTTTACTTCTCCAACTAAACCTAAGTCTACACCATCAGTAACTTTTTTTTCAGCTAAAAGAGTGTTGGCGTCTTTTCCACAAATTCCTACTGCTCTTAATCCTTGTTGATTTAATTCTTCTACTATTGATTTATTAAGTTTTCCAGCTAAAACCATTTCAACTATTTCCATAGTTTCTTCGTCTGTAACACGACAACCATTTATAAATTTTGGTTCTTTTCCTATCTGTTTAAGTGTTTTGTTGATTTCAGGTCCACCACCATGTACAATTACAGGCTTAAGGCCTACAAATTTAAGAAGTGCGATATCCTGCATAACACTGTTTTTAATTTTTTCATCAACTAAAGCACTTCCGCCGTATTTTATAACTACTGTTTCGCCATTGAAATTTTTGATATAAGGTAAAGCTTCTACTAAAGTTTTAGCTTTTTCTAAGTAATGCTGCATTTCTATTTCCCCCTGATTATTTAACAATTATTTCTTCGAGTTTTCTTTTTGGAACATGATGGATTTGTTCGTTATCACGCCAATATTTAATATCTCCGTCTTTCATTTCATCTATTACAACAGTTTCTTTAGGTTTACCAATTGCCATAACTATTGCTATTTCATATTTTTCTTTATCAATATTTAAGATAGAATATAAATTATCTCTTTTAACATTTCCAAGCATACAGCCGCCTAAACCTTTTTCTACTGCACCAAGCATTATAGTCTGTGCGGCAATTCCTTCATCGGTGGCACGTCTGTTTTGAGAAAGAGTTTTATCATTAAGCATAATAATATAGGCACTTGGTCTTTCTCCCTCAATAGGACCATCCCAATCTTTAAGATATCCTGCCCAGCCAATTTCTGGGAAAATTTTATCATTTAATTCTTTGGTATTAACCAAAAAATATTTGAGTACCTGTCCGTTAGCACCACATGGAATGGTTCTTGCTAAATCAACGAGTTCTTTTAAAGTATCAAGACTTATAGTTTCATTTTCATAAAATCTTCTGTAAGACCTGTTTTTTAATACTAAATCTTTTAACATAAAATTCCTCCTTTGAAAAAAGTAAGGGGCGGAGAAATATATTAACTCCACCTCATTATAAATTGTTTTATCTTTAAAATCAATAATTATGAACGATAATCACCATTTATTTTAACATAATCGTATGTTAAATCACAACCCCAAGCAGTAGCTTCAAAAACACCATCATTCATATAAGCTGTAATAATTATATCTGTTTCAGCAAGAATTTTTGCTGCAACTTCTTCATCAAATATTATAGGCATACCATTTTCCATAAGGGTAATTTCTCCAGCTTTACTTGAGAATACAAGTTTAACGCCTGTTACATCAAAATTAATTCCAGAATAGCCCATAGCACAGAGAACACGCCCCCAGTTAGCATCTTCACCAAACATAGCAGCTTTAGTAAGATTTGAGGTAACTACGGATTTAGCGATGGTTCTTGCGGCCTGTTTGCTTGCAGCACCTTTTACATTCATTTCTATAAATTTGGAAGCCCCTTCACCATCACGAGCCATAAGTTTTGCAAGTTCTGTACTTACATAGCAGAGAGCTTCTTTAAATATAGCATAGTCTTCATTTTCTTCTGTAATCTCTTTATTTCCTGCCATACCATTTGCAAGAACTACTGCGGAGTCATTTGTACTTGTGTCTCTGTCGACAGAAATCATATTGTAAGAGTCTACTACTATTTCTTTGATTGCTTTTTCAAGTAATGGTTGAGCAATAGCGGCATCTGTTGTAGTAAATGAAAGTAAAGTAGCCATATTTGGGTGAATCATACCTGAACCTTTAGCCATACCTCCTACGGTTACTTTTTTGCCATCTAATTCTATTTCAACAGCTACTTCTTTTTTTACAGTATCAGTAGTCATAATACTTTGAGCAGCTAAAAGACCATCTTCACGAGAGTTGTTTAATTTTTCAACAACGGATTTGATGTTGTCAACAATCTTGTCGACTGGGAGAGGAACACCAATAACACCTGTGGAAGAAACTAAAATTTGTTCAGCTTCTGCATCTATACAGTCAGCGTAAGCTTTAGCTTCTTGTCTTACGTGTTCAAAACCTGCTTCACCTGTACAGGCATTGGCATTTCCACTATTTACCATAATGCCTCTTATCTTATTTTTTGCTTTTAATACTTTTTCGTCCCATACAACAGGAGCAGCTTTAACTACATTAGTTGTAAAAGCACCTGCTGCATTTGCAGGAACTTCTGAGTAAATTAATGCAAAGTCTTTGTTTCCGTTCTTTTTAATTCCAATTGCAGCCCCTGTTGCTTTGAAACCTTTAGCAGAGGTTACACCACCATCTATAATTTTCATATATAATTCCTCCGTCTTTTTAAAATAAAATTATAAATTTAATCTATGCAGGGAATGCAGGGATAATATTTAATCCTGTTTTTTCATCAAGTCCAAACATTATATTCATATTCTGTACAGCCTGACCTGCTGCACCTTTTACAAGATTATCCAATGCACCTACAACAATAATTTTACCAGTATGTTCATCTACTGTAAATCCTACATCATAGAAATTAGAACCTTTAACCCATTTTGTTTCAGGGAAAGCCCCTTTTTTATGTATACGAATGAAAAATTCATCTTTATAATATTTTTCATAAACATCTAAAATTTCTTCGTAGCTTAATTTATTTAAAAGTTTTGCATAACAGGTAGCGAGAATACCTCTGTTCATAGGAACAAGATGAGGTGTAAATACAAGATTGATATTTTGACCTGCTGCAAAACTCAATTGTTCTTCGATTTCTGGTGTATGTCGGTGAGAAGCAATTTTGTAAGCTTTAATTGACTCATTTACTTCACAGAAAAGATTGGAAGTATTTGCACTTCTTCCAGCTCCGGTTGTACCTGATTTTGCGTCTATAATAATGCTGTCTAAGTCGATAAGTTTTTCCTTAACTAAAGGATAAAGGGATAAAATACTGCAAGTAGTATAACAGCCAGGATTACCTATTAATCTTGCATTTTTAATTTTATCTCTGTTGATTTCACATAGACCATATACAGCTTCATCTACCAAATCTTTACCTTTGTGTTCAACATACCATTTTTCATATAAATCAATATCTTTAAATCTGAAATCTGCACCTAAATCAATAAATTTTGTTTTTTCCAATAATTTTGCGGTAACTTTTTGCGAAGTAACGCCATGAGGAAGAGCTAAAAAGATAACATCACATTCATCTGCCATTTTTTCTAAATTTTCTTCTTCACATATGAGATTTTGAAGATTGTAAAAATTGGAATATACCTCATCATATTTCTTTCCTATATAACTTTGTGAAGTAACTGTGTGTACTTCAACTTCAGGGTGGCTGAGAAGAAGTCTTACAAGTTCACTTCCTGCATATCCCGTAGAACCAATAACGCCTGCTTTTATCATTAAAATTACCTCCTATATATTGACTATCAGTTTATTATAAACCTTAGTCAAAGTTTTAACAAGATTTATTATTGTTTTTTAAACTTTTATGTTTAAAAATAAAATTATTTGTAATATAAATGTATAATCTATTTGCCTATTTTAACGGCTTTTAAAATAATATATTCTTTTATATTGCATAATTATAAGCTTATTTTTAAAAATATGCAATAGTTTATTCAAAAAATTAAAAAAAATCATTGAATTTTTGAAACAATAAGTGTATAATTATAATTAATTAGTGTTGTTTAAGCAAAAGCTAATAATACTATACCACAAATGGATTGTTTTTGGCAATCTTAAAACAATATTATAGACTATTTTAGGAGGTTTTTTTAATGAGCAGAAAAATTGTACTTGCATATTCAGGTGGTCTTGATACAACAGTTATCATTCCATGGTTAAAAGAATTATACGGAGATGTTGAAATCATTGCTGTATGCGGTAATGTAGGACAGGGAAAAGAAACAGACGGTATGGAAGAAAGAGCACTTTCAACAGGTGCAAGCAAATTATACATAGAAGATTTGACAGAAGAGTTTATAACAGATGTTATATATCCTACTGTTAAAGCAAATGCAGTTTACGAAGGAAAATATTTATTGGGTACTTCAATGGCAAGACCTATTATTGCAAAAAGATTAGTAGAGATAGCACTTAAAGAGGGTGCTTTTGCAATTTGCCATGGTGCAACAGGTAAAGGAAATGACCAGGTTAGATTTGAACTTACAGTTAAAGCACTTGCTCCTCATCTTGAAATCATCGCTCCTTGGAAGATGGACGAGTGGACAATGCACTCAAGAGAAGATGAAATTGCTTATCTTGAAGAACGCGGAATACCTGTTCCTATGAAAAAAGATGACAGTTATAGTCGTGACCGTAACCTTTGGCATATAAGCCATGAAGGATTGGAACTCGAAGACCCTGCGAATGAGCCAAATTTTGACCATTTACTTCAATTATCAGTCACACCTGAAAAAGCACCTGACAAAGATACATATGTTGAAATTGAATTTGTTAAAGGTGAGCCAGTTGCAATTGATGGAAAGAAAATGTCACCTGTTGAAATAATGAATACTTTAAATAAATTAGGTGGAGAAAATGGTATTGGTATCTGTGATATAGTTGAAAATCGTGTTGTAGGTATGAAATCAAGAGGTGTATATGAAACACCTGGTGGAACAATACTATTCTATGCACATAGAGAACTTGAATATCTTTGCCTTGACAAACAGACTCAGTCATTCAGAGAAACAGTTTCTACAAAATATGCAGAACTTTTATACAGTGGAGAATGGTATACACCACTTAGAGAGGCACTTGATGCTTTTGTAAATTCTACACAGGAAACTGTTACAGGTAAAGTAAGATTAAAACTTTATAAAGGAAATATTATTTCTGCCGGTTCTACATCACCTTATTCATTATATAATGAAGATATAGCAAGCTTTACAACAGGAGAATTATATAGCCATAAAGATGCAGTTGGATTTATCAACCTTTTTGGACTTCCTCTCAAAGTAAGAGCATTGATGAAAGAAAACAACAAAGCAAAAGGTATTGAATAATATTAAATTATAAAAGGGGGTTGTTACATTAACTAAAGTGGTGCAGCAGCTCCCTTTTTATAGTAAGGAAGAATTGTATGAAAAATTATTCTAGTAAAAAAGATACTTCTATTAAAAGTGTTTTTAAAGACCCTGTTAAATTTGCAGAGGTATTTAATAAGGGATTGTTTAAAAAAGAATATATAAAAGCTGAAGATTTACAAGAAATAGATACAACAGAAATAGCTCTAATGAAAAATATTGCAGTTCAAAGACATAGAGATGTTTTGAAACGCTTGTATAAAGGGAAAACTTTTGCTATACTGGGTTTAGAAAATCAAACTGATATAGATTATACAATGCCATTAAGAGTAATGGGGTATAATTTTCTTAGTTACCTTAATCAACAGCGTTTACTAGAGCAAGATAAAAAGTTCTTTTCTAAAGCAGATAAACTTGCTCCTGTTATAACATTAGTTATATATTATGGTGAAACAGAATGGAAAAGTCATCAAAATTTATGGGATATGTTAGATATACCAGAAGAATTAAAAGAATTTGTACCTAATTTTCCTATCAATATTATAGATGTTAGACATTTATCAGAAAAAGAAATAGAAAGTTATTCTGGAGATGTTAAAGCACTTTTTGGTTTTTTGGCATATGATAAAGATAGTAAAAAACTTGAAAAATTTGTAAAAGAAAATGCGATATTATTTGAACATTTACCTTTGGATGTAATGACAGCTATTAACGAATATAGTCATTTTGAAGTTAGTGAAAGGTTCATTGATGAAAAAGGAGGAGCTAATATGTGTAAAGCTATTGAAGATATTAGATTAGAAGGTATTGAAGAAGGTATTGAAGAAGGTATTAAAAAGGTGGCTATTAATCTTTTAAAAAAATATAAATCTAAAGAGGAAGTTGCTGAGCTTACAGGTTTAAGTTTAGAGAAATTATCTGAACTTGAAAAAACTATTTAATATGAATAAGTAAAATATTTTATAAAGGCATATTAGAGCCTATTATGGCTAATTTAAAGGAGGATATATAATGAGTCAGGAAAAATTGTGGGGCGGAAGATTTAGTAAGTCGACAGATGCACAGGTCGACCATTTTCATTCATCTATTTCTTTTGACCAAAGAATGTATAAACAGGATATTACAGGAAGCATAGCTCATGCCAAAATGCTGGGTAGACAAAATATAATACCACAGGCTGATTCGGATTTAATTCAGAAAACACTTCTTGAAATACTTGCAGATATAGAAGCTGGAAAAATTCAGTTTGAAGAAAAAGCAGAAGATATTCATATGAATATAGAAACAATATTGATACAGCGTATAGGTGATGTAGGAAAAAGATTGCATACGGGAAGAAGTAGAAATGACCAGGTAGCATTGGATATAAGAATGTATTTGAAAGATGAAATTAAAGAAATACAACAGCTTATAAAAGAACTTCAAAAAGTTTTAGTAGAGATTTCAGAACAGAATGTTGATACAATTATGCCGGGTTATACTCATTTGCAAAAAGCACAGCCTATAACATTTGCACATCATCTGTTAGCTTATTTTGAAATGTTTAAAAGAGATTATGAACGTCTTGAAGATTGTTATAAAAGGACAAATGTAATGCCTTTAGGTTCAGGAGCTTTGGCAACTACAACATATCCGCTTGACAGAAGATTTGTAGCTGAAGAACTTGGATTTGATGATATAACTTTAGATAGTCTTGATGGAGTATCTGACAGAGATTTTTGTATAGAACTTGCAAGTGACTTATCACTTATAATGATGCACCTTAGCCGTTTCAGCGAAGAAATTATTTTGTGGAGTACAAATGAATTTCAATTTATAGAGCTCGATGATGCTTACAGTACAGGAAGTTCTATAATGCCTCAGAAAAAAAATCCTGATATGGCAGAACTTGTAAGAGGAAAAACGGGAAGAGTATATGGAAGTCTTATAGCACTTCTTACAGTGATGAAAGGTTTACCTTTGGCATATAATAAAGATATGCAGGAGGATAAAGAGGCTATATTTAATGCAGTGGATACTGTAAAAATGTGCTTACCTGTATTTACAGCAATGATTAAAACAATGACGGTCAATAAAGAAACTCTTTATAAGGCAGCTAAAGGCGGATTTACAAATGCAACCGATGCAGCGGATTGGCTTGTTAAGCAAGGAGTACCATTTAGAGATGCACATTCAATAGTAGGTAAATTGGTGGCATATTGTTTGAATGAAAAGAAAGATTTGGAAGATTTAATGATAGAAGAGTTTAAATCGATTTCAGATGTGTTCAATGATAGTGTATATGATGCCATTAAAGTGGAAAAATGTGTAAATGCACGTACAGTGGAAGGTGGACCAGCTAAAGAGTATATTTTAAAGCTTATTGAGAAAAATAAAGAATTGTTAAAATAAATTTTTGAATTTGAGCAATAAGAATGTATAGCACTGAACAGTAAAATGTTAGTGCTATACATTGATAGTAAAATTTTGTTGGGTTGAATTAATTCTTATTGATTGCATATATTTGTTGTATTACTATAAATAAAGAAAAAGCAAGTTATCTGGTAGGAAAAATATTTTTGAATTAAAATAAAGTAGTATGGAATTTTTGTCAATTAGTAAAAATTAAAAAATAGTGATATTGGCTTGGAATATCACTATTTTTTAATTCTTACTCACTTAAAATATTCATAGCATCAGCAATTACATTTTTGAGTGCAGAAATTCTAAAATTGGTCTTTTCGCTTAAGTGTAACTTTTCAATATCATCAAAAAGATTTATTATGTTCTTATTTTCTAGGTAAAACTTGAGTTTTTCTGCTTCCTGTTCATTTAAATTCAATACTTCAATTACAAAATTGTTCATTAAAAACACTCCCTTTAATTTTAATAGTTGGTAAAACATTGATTTAATAACTAAAAATGGTCTATACAATTTAACCTCCCCATGTTAAATTGGTACTTAATAGCAGTAAATACAATTTTGAGCATAAAAACCAAGAACTTTTACCTACGCGTTACATTATATGACATTATGTAAAAAATGGCAAGAATTTTTTGGGAAAATTATGTTCAAATAATTTTATTAAGTAAATCATATTGATATAGTAAGTTTGACTAGGGTAAAAATTAATTTATTTAAGTTTATCAATAAATCAGGAAAAAATTGGGTTAAAAAAATATTTTATTCATGAAAAAAGCATGAACAAAA
>CAZQDT010000016.1:0-21351 GCA_964592005.1 uncultured Eubacteriales bacterium | reverse complement strand
CATCCATATCAATTTTTCTATTTTTTAAATTTTTTGTAGATGTTATTTTCCATTTTGCCTTTGTTGTTTTAACTGTTAGAGTTTTAGTAACATTAATAATTTTTTTTCCAAAATCAATATCATTCCAAGTTAGTGCTTGTATTTCACCTTTTCGCATACCTGTAAAATATGCAAAATTAAAGAATGTTCGCCAAAAATCATCAGCAATTGTATTTATGAATATTTTGAATTCATCGTAGGTGATATATTTTAAATTTTCTTCATTAGTATTTATCTTTTCTTTATCATCTGCTTCAATTTTAAAATTTCCTATTATTCGTGCTACATTAACACGTAATTTATAAAATTTAATTGCCGTTTCTATTATAGAAGTCATAATCATGTGACATTTATTTTTATAACGAATTGAGTAATTTTTATTTTTCAACCATTCATGCCATTTTAATATATCTGTTTCATTAATATCATAAATTTTCAAATTCTTATTGAAAAAAGGTAAGATATTATTTTGAATTACACTATTATGTCCATAAATTGTAGATTCTTTGTTATAAATGGTCATTTCGCTAATATATTTGTTAATAACCTCTCCTAAAGTCATATTTTCAAATTCATTATATTTTTTATTTTTTAATTGGCTTTCTTCTTGATATGCTAACCAGTAACCATCTCTTCCAATCCATTCTTTACTATGTTTAGTTATTTGTTTTCTTTTGCCGTTTTCATCTGTTACATAAGTTCTAATGTAATATCTTTTTTGCCCTTTTACTTTTTCGTTTTCTTCATATATTGGCATAATTATCCCTCCTTAAAAACTGAAAGTTATATTAACACATTTATTTTTTTTATGTCAAATAGCAAACAAATGTTTGAATTAATATCAGAATTATTATATAATATAAATATGCAAAAAACAATATTTAAAAATTGGAAATTTTTGGTAATTTAAGCTTTGATATTGGAAAGGGGAATAGTATGTTATATAATTTATCTGTAGTAAATAGTAGTAATTTAGTAGTAAGTTGTAGTAAATTTAGAATAAAAGGAAGAATAATATGACACTAATTGAATTATATGCAATGCTACAAAGTGATTTATTTGATGTATTCGTTGAATATATTGATACAAAAAAAAGACACTAAATTAGTGCCTTTATTTTTTTTCTTTTAACATTGCTACAATCTTCATTGCTTTTTCAAAATCTTCTCTAGACATATCATCAATGTCATAATCCCACATTCCAGCTTCTTTTAATGCTTGTTTTAGTCTTTCTAAGTTGTCTGCATCCTTTTGAGTGAAGCAAAGTAAATAATCGATTGTAACACCAAAATACTCGGCTATTTTAGTTAACATATCAAAAGTAGGTGTGGCTTTGCCAGTTTCCCAATTTGATATTGAACTTTTTCTTACTTCTAAAATTTGGCTTAATTCTTCTTGACTTAAATTTTTAGAAGTTCTTAATTCTTTTAATCTATCTCCAAACAGATGAACCACCATCCTTTTTTTAGTTTTTTATATATACGTAGTATATATAAATTATATCAAAAAACCAAGATATTTACTAGTAAAAATATTGACAAAAGTAAAAAAATGAACAAAATAGTAAAAAAATGAACAAAAAGCATTGACTTGTTCATTTTACTATGGTAATATGTAATCGTAGGGTACAGATAAAAGGTATCTTGCAGTGATAAAGTGGCGTAGTTAGAAGAAAATCACCGCCTTTCAAGTGATACCCTTCGGTTATACAGTGCTACAAAATATAACAAAAAAAGTTAAGTTTCTATTTTTCGAGGACAGAACTTAACTCAAACAAACAATGAGAAATTATTCTCGACGATTATTAACAATCTTAACTAGTGAAATATCACCAATTTTAATTGTAGTATCGTTTTTGAATAATAACTCAAGTAATTTGAAGATATTTTTCAAATCTTGACCTTCTTTCTATTGAATTTTGGTCTCCTTTCTAAAATATCTCCTTTCTAATTGCACCACTTAATCACACATGTATAAGATTACACGGGTGTTAAGTAGTACATTAATTGTACTATAAAACACTTTAAAAGTCAATTAAACGTTGACAAGAGGGTGTTTTCTTTATACCAAAATCTACAGAAAGGAGTGCAGAAATGAAAAGAAATACAATTGATGAATATTTGTACAGTAAATTGGGTGATATTCTTAACGAAGAGCGTAGACATCGTGGTTATTCATTGAGATACGTTGCTGAACTTACAGGAATATCAAGAACAACAATTGACAAATATGAAATGGGTGAAGCAAGAATTGATAAAGTTCGTTGGCAAAAATTATGCAAAGCTTTGCAAATCCCAGAAAAAATAAAACTTAAAATTGCTTTTGGTGAAAGAGAATACAAATAAAGGTATTGAAAGTATGTATAAATGCAAAAAATGTAAGATGCAATTTGAGGAACCAGTTAAATATAAAACTACATATGAAAGTTATTATGGAGTATCAGATTTGTTTATGTCATATACACCATATGAATATGTTGTGTGTCCTTATTGCGAATATGAAGAATTTTATGAAATAGGAGATGAGGAAGATGAGAACAATAATCAATTTAAAACTAGTGAAGATGACTTTTGATGAACTTGATAAGTTAAAAGATTATATTTGGAAAGGTAATTTACTTATTCCAACTGAAATGATTGAAGGTGAATAAGATGCAACATAGTTTTGGTGTTGAATTAGCAAAGGAATATGGAATATTAGAAGCAATTTTAATACAAAATATATACTTTTGGATAGATAAAAATAAAGCAAATAAAAAACATTTCTACGATGGTAGATATTGGACTTATAATTCAAGAAAAGCATTTAGTGAAATGTTTCCTTATGCAAGTGAAAAACAAATTAGAAGAGCTTTAGAAAAATTAGAAAAATTAAATATTTTAATCACAGGAAATTATAACAAACAATGGTCTGATAGAACACTATGGTATTCATTTTCAGATGTCGGTTTATCGATTGTACAAAAAAGGCAAATGCAGTTGTCAGAAAAGACAAATGACAAATGCCCAAATGGTCAAATGACAAATGCCCAAGAAGGCAAAGCAATACCATATATAAACACAAATATAAACACAGATAATAATTATATTATACCAATCCCATTTAATGACAATATTGAATGTGAGAGCAATTGTAATAATGGTAATAAATGTTCAAAAACAGCAAAATTAAAAATAAATGGTCATTGCTTTTGTGGTCAACATTCAAGAATATATTTAACTAAATTGGGGTACTTTGAATTTGAAGATTTTAGTAACGATTATAAAAAAGAAAATTCAGAACCTACATCAAATTTAGAAGCCTACAAAGAAATCGTTGGATATATGAATGTTGTAAATGAACATCATAGATTTAATAAAAAAATCCCTTTCTCTTACAAGTATCAATCTAAAGCAACTCAAAAATTAATTAATGCTAGGTTGAGAGAAGGATATGATATTGAAGAGTTTAAGGATGTTATTTGGTGGGGGTATAAAAAGTTTGTAGAAAATGAATTTACAACTCAAAATGGAGAATCTAGTTATAAATATTTTAGACCATCAACATTATTTTCAACAGAGCATTTTGAGGCATATTTAAATGAATACAGAGCAAACACGCAATGATGTTGAATTTAAAATATTTGCCTGTATAGTGCTGAATGATAAATTGCTAGATGAAATAAATTTAAATGAAAAATATTTCAAATATAGCAAGATACTTGTATGGTTAAAAAACCTTTATAAACAATATGAATATTTAGATTTTGACCTAATAATAAAATCTACTAGCAATCAAGCTAAAGCAGCAGAATTTATTAATGAATGTATGAATCAAGAAATTCACTGTAAGAACATTTATGGTTACTATAAAAAATTAAAATCTGATTATTATAAGCAAAAGATCGAAATATATTTTAAAAAATTATCAGAAGAAGAAATAGATTATAAAATCTTTTGCGATAAGATGACTTTAATTGAAACTGATGATAGTGATAACTCAAATTTACTTACTGCAGATGACATTAAAATTAATGTGAAAGTTGAAAGAGAATATACAAATATTTCGGAATTAGATTATTTGCTAAAAGGAATTGAATATGGGAAGTTGAGTTTGTGGAGCGGTATTACTAATCACGGGAAGACAACTTTAATGATTCAATTTGCAAAGGAATGTTTAAAACAGCATAAGAAAATATTTTATTTTAGTGGCGAACAAACCTCTAGCGAATTTAAAAATTATTTATATGTTGGAATGTGTACAAAACCACAGCTTGAATTTATAACTGATGAACACAATTCAAAAATTTATGATGTGAAGCCTAAAGATGAAGTTATTGAATATTTTGATAATATTTATAGTAAAGACTTATACTTGTACGATAATGAAACGCCAAATAACACTATAAATAACATGATTAAAACAATGGAATATGCATTTAAACAAGGTGTAAGAATATTTTTTATAGATAATTTTATGCAATTGGATAACAGTGAAAAACTAGAAGAACAAACAAAAATAGTAGAAATGTTTAAGAGATTTGCTAGGGATAAAAATGTAATTATTAATCTTGTTGCTCATCCAAGAAAAACTCAATTTATGAAATGCAGACTAACGATTTTTGATATAGCTGGAACTCAAAATATAGCTAATAAAAGTGCTAATATTTGTTCAATAATTAGAACTGATATATTACCAGCAAATGAAAAAGATGAAGTTGAAAGAGCATTATTTAATTCTGGGTATAGCATTGAAAAATGTGATGGCATAGTTGAAGTTATTAAAACGAAAGGAAATAGTTGTAAAATGGTGGGATTAATTTATGATGTTGATACAAAAACATACAAACAGGCACCTAAAATGTCTGAACAAGAAAAAAAATATTTAGAGAATAAATTTAGTAAAAAAGGTGGGAGATAAAATGAAACCTATACAAGATATTTTGCAAATAATTTTAATTGGTTTAAGAAGAAAATCAAAGGTGAAAACAAATGATACAAAAAGTAGATTTATCTGATTGGAAAAAAATGAAAGAAATTAGATTAGAATTGCAACGAAGACACGGTATTAATCTTTCTAAAGATAATCGTGAATGGCGTAAAGCAGTAAAAAGATGGAATAAATTATGGAGTACAGGAGATGTGCCATTTTATGTAACTCATTCTAACATTAAAGGATATAAAGCAACTACAGACTTTAAGGAAGCAAAAATAGGAAGAAATGACATGATTTCAAGAGGAAAGTCTTGTTTTGAGAGTGTTAGGGATTGTGATGCGGGATTTGAACATTTTAATAATTTTAAAATTGATTTTGAAACAGGAGAAATTAAATGATGAATGATAAAAAATTTGAAAAATTGTTAGAAAAATGGGGTGCAAAACAGGTAGAAAGTTTTTGGATTAATTCAATAATAGAACTAACACCAAAACAAAGGAAAATAATTAATGAAGAAATTATTGAAGGCGGAAAACATGCAATACATAATAAGAATATTAAAAAATAAAAAAAATATTGAAAACTTATATAGGAAAGATTTAGCAAAGAAGGTGAAATAGTGGAAAAGAAAATAAGATGTTTAAAACCAGAAGAGATAGAAATTCGCGTTCAGCAAGTTATTGAAAAAGGCGCCCAACTATTACTCTATAAAGACAGTAGATGTGATAAAAGAATACTTGATGAAACGTTTGGAATCGATGGTTGGAAAAATAGATATGAAGAAATAAAAGGAAATCTATTTTGTACTATATCAATTTGGGATGATGAGAAAAACCAATGGGTTGATAAGTGCGACTGTGGAACAGAATCGTTTAGTGAAAAAGAAAAAGGTGAAGCAAGTGATGCATTTAAAAGAGCGGGATTTAATGTAGGAATAGGCAGAGAATTATATACAAGAATATTCTATTTTGCAAATGTTCCGACAAAGAAAAACGATAAAGGAAAATATGAATTAGCAAACAAATATGAGAAATTTACTGTGGCTGAAATATCAACAAATGAAGAAACTGAAAAGATAGAAAAAATCAAAATTTCTGATAGCAAAGGTAATACCGTATTTAGTTATGGTTATCCTAAAATAACAACTAAAAAAGAAGAAAAAAAAGCAGACAAGCCTGTCGAAATGATAGATGCTAACCAAATAAAAATAATACACACTTTATTTACTAAAATAGAAAAATCAGAATCACAAATATTTAAAAATTTCACAAATGATAAAGCAAAAGAAAATGTATACAACCAATACAAAGTTAAATCTTCAAAAGAATTAACAAAAGAAAATGCTGATAAAATGATTGAATTATTAAAGAAAAAAGTTGGTGAGTAGTCATGAAAAGAGCATTGATTAATTATATTCAAAAAGAAAAAATTGATGATATTTATACTCCTGCTTATGCAATAAAACCTTTATTAAAATATATTCCTAAAGGCATTACAGTATGGGAATGTTGTGATTATGGTAAAAGTGAAATTACAAGATTATTAAAAGAACATGGTTGTAATGTTATTAGCACAGATAAAGAAGAAAACTTTTTTGAATATGTACCCGATCAAGATTTTGATATGATTATAACTAATCCACCGTATTCATTAAAAGATGACTTTATTAAAAAGTGTTATGAGTGGAACAAACCGTTTTGTTTATTACTTC
This sequence comes from uncultured Eubacteriales bacterium, assembly GCA_964592005.1. GTDB lineage: Bacteria > Bacillota > Clostridia > Lachnospirales > CAZQDT01 > CAZQDT01. The sequence continues at coordinate 14,687 of CAZQDT010000016.1, read as the reverse complement.
CAATTACAGCACTAGAAGGCAAAACAAGGGGGCAATGTTTAGACAAAATGGAATAGAAGTTATGGTATTTGATGGTAGAGTTCAATTTATGGAAAATATGATTGATGACTACAATAAAAAGAAAAGTGGTAATTGGTTCAATACAAGTTGGTTTTGTCATAATGTACTACCTCAAAAATTGATATTTGAGGAGTTGATTAAATGAAAATAACTAATATTAATAATATGCAAGATATGCTAGTTAGAGCAGTGGAAAGAGAATATGTATATCGTGATAAAAGATATTCTATTACTTCACTATTAGAACCACCACGAATAATTGCATTGAAAAGAAGATATAATGACAAGATAGAACAAGATATAACAGATTGTATATTTATGTTGCTTGGAACGAAAACACATTTTGAATTAGAAAATATTGAATTAAAAGAAAATGAATTTGTTGAAGACCATTTGGAATATACATTTGAAAATGGATATACACTATCAGGTATTATAGACCATTATGATGACGATTATTTAGATGATTATAAGACTTGTAAAGCATTTTCATTAATATTCAAAAGTGATTATGATAAATGGAAAAAACAATTACAAATGGGTTCATATCTTGCATATAAAAAAGATGGTAAGTGGCGAAAAAAGGGAAGAATTATTGCTTTAATAAAAGATTGGAATAGATTAGATGCTCAAACAAAAAGTGATTATCCAAAATATGCTTGTCAAGTTATAAACTTTGATTTAGGTACTCCAAAACAAGTTGAAAAAATGATATTAGAAAAGTTTGATAGAATTATTGAATTAGAAAAAATGTTAGATGAAGAATTACCACTTTGTACGGCAGATGAACGATTTAATAAAGGTACAACTTTTGCTGTAAAAAAGAAGAAAAACAAAAAAGCTTCTAAAATTCATAATATTGAAGAAGAAGCAAAAAAGCATTTGGAAAATTTAGAAAAAGAATATCCAAATGAATATGAAATAGAGAAAAGAGAAGGGCAGAATCTTAGATGTGAATGCTATTGTAGTGTAAATAATTATTGCCAATTTTGGCAAGAACATTATGGAAATATAGAGAAAGAAGGTAATAAATAATGAAATTTAAAGTTGGAGATAAAGTAAGAATAATAAGACCTAATATATTTTTAAAAGAACCATATAAAAATAAAGTTTATACAATTATTAAAAACGCAACTAATTTTTATGATATCAAAAAATCATTTGATTTAAATGATAATAGTTCATTTCGTTGGTTTGAAGACGAATTAGAATTAGTTAAAGATAATAAGAAATTCTTTAAAACATTACCAAATAATTATACAGGTACTATTGAAGTTGTAGATGGTTATATTACTGAAAAAGAAATACTTGATGAAGTAGAAAAAGAATATTTAAAAGCAGTAATAAAACCGTTTAAAAATAGAGTTGCTGGCATATCAAAAGAAGTTTGTGTTGATGGAGATTGCTATATAAATATTGATTTACTAAATGAATGCATTAATTTTCCTTATTTTAAAAAAGAAACTATGTACAGGGGTATGGAACCATACAAAATATATACATTAAAGGAGTTGGGATTAGATGTTTAATAAAGTAACTTTAGTAGGTAGAATATCTACAGATTTAGAATTAAAAGAAACAAGCAATGGCAAATCATATTGCAGATTTAATTTAGCAGTAAATAGAATGAATGAGGGAACAGATTTTATTCCAGTAACAGTATGGGGTAAACCTGCTGAAAACCTTGTTCAATATCAAAATAAAGGAAGTTTGATATTGGTTGATGGCTCTATCAGTATGAGTAATTATACTGATAAAGATGGTAATAATAGAACATCTTTTGAAGTGATGACTAGTAATGTTCAATTTTTAGGAAGTAAAAGACTAGAAAATACTGTAGAACAATCATCAAATCTATTTGAGGAATTTGGACAAACTGTTGAAATAGATGAAAACTTTTTAGATTAATTGAGGTGTTGATATGAAAGGAAAAAACATTAATATCATTGATAATATTATTCAAGCTATATCAATATTAAATAAAACTGATGAGTATTTGGAAAGTCTAACAAATAGGCTTTCTGAATGCGATAGCTTAGTAAGTGATTATGAACATTTTATAGAAAATACACCTATAGATGAGGTTGATTTAAAAAAACTATATCAAAATATGCAAGATAATTTTATTAAAAGAAGAAACATTAAAAATGATATGGCAATTAATGATAATTATAAAAATTTAACAGCAAGATTAAATAATATAACTAATAGAGAATTTTTAATACAAAATTTGAAAAATGTTCAATCTAAATTAGGAACAAAGTATCATAATAGAATATTATCGAATGAAGATATTGCAGAACTTAAGAAGATTGAAGAAAAGAAAAAGCGTGGCAGACCTAGAAAGGAAGTGCAAAATGAAGAATAATAATTTAAGAGAAATTTATACAATTATACTTACATTTTTATTGGGAATTGCATGGGGGTTTGGGTTCCATTACTTAATAACGACAAACACGATAATGAATAAAGAGGTTATATATGGATTGTATACCATATGTTAATGATTTATTAAATGAAATTAATATATTAAAACAAGTTGTCGATACAAATGAAAAAATAAAGAACAAAATAACAGAAAAAGAAGAAAAAATAAAAATAATCAAAGAAAATTTGTCTAAAATGTCCGCGAATAGTATTGAATATAGATTATATTTAAAAATACTTAATGGTAAAACACCTACACAGGCAGTGAATGAAATAGCTGATGAAAATTTTGCGAGTGATATTAGACCGAATGGTACAACCCAAATTTGGAAATATTATAAAAAAATTAAAAAAATGTCAAAAGTGTAGTGAAAGTGTAGTAAATTGTTTGATATATTATAATCGTGATAGAGATATCACAGTGAGTATTAGACTCACCTCCTTTCTTGAGGAAGACATAAGTTCTCTCTGTACTTCCTCCTAATATTGCCCTTTGGTGGAATTGGAAACACATCGTACTTTGAATGCGAAGAGTCTAGGTTCGAACCCTAGAGGGGCAACCAATATTAATGTTCTTTGATAAATAGATAATGAAGTATATGACAGACTACAAAGCAATGTAGTATACATAATAGCCTGTTCTTATTAGTTGCAAGGATACTTGCAATGGATTGAGTAATTGATATTAGTGATAATATCGATAGGAGCAATAAAGCGTTGTTAAAAGGTTGTTAGTGGTTTGTTATAAGAGGGTGTAAAATAGGGAACTAATCGGCAAAACAATTCGACAATCGTGTTGTACGATGTGTAGGGCAACGAAACTAATATATGTTGCAATATAGAAGTGGGAGTGTAATGCTAAAATAATTTGTTGGTGCAGTTGATACATAGTGATATGAGTATAAGATTAGTCGCCTGTACAAGTAGCCAAAATCTGCATATGGAAAAAAGGTTGAACATGAGCGAATTTCTAATGGTAGAAATTAATACATAATCCTAAAGTTGGTGAAAGTTGTTGGTATCATTCCAATATGGTCTAGGTCGTAAGATAGGTATTAGAGGAAGTAAGGTCGCTCCTTATCAGGACTAAAACTTACCATTGATTGAATAACATTTGTTTATAATAAATTAGTGTGAGAAACACCATTATCTATTTATCAAAGAACATTAGATATGCAAATGCTCGTATGTTGAAATTGGTAAACAAGACGGACTTAAAATCCGTTGGAGAAATCCTTATAGGTTCAAGTCCTATTACGAACACCACATTGGCAAGTAACTCAGTTGGTTAGAGTGGTGAGCTTATATCTCATTGGTCGTGGGTTCAAGTCCTACCTTGCCAACCAAAATAAAAAAAATAAAATTAGTTATTGACAAATTGTCGTCCCTTATGATAGTATTACAATAGGACGACATAGAATAGAAAGGAGAATATGGAAAAGAGGGAAATTAGGTTTGCCGTCCGTTTCAGCAAAGAAGAACATAGAAAAGCAAAAGAAGTGGCTAAACTTAACAACATGAAGTTAGCAGAATATATTAGGTTGTTATTAGAAAAAGAAGAACAACGACATAATATAAAATAAAAAAAGATAGATAGTGTGTTTCTGTTTGGACGACATAGTCACACTAATCTACCTAAATTCAATGAATCCATTTAATATAGGACTCTATCATATTATATCAAATAATAGGCTCCTTATCAAGTGGAATTCATTAACAAAATTGCATTAGATAAGGAGAATTTTTATATGTTAATAACAAAATTAAATTTAATTATAAAACAAGAGGGTTTGGTTGAAGAATTTATAAAACATATAGAAGAAGGGATTGGAAAATATGATAAATAATTTAGAAATATTTAAAAATGAAGAATTTGGAGAAATTAGAACAATTAATGAAAATGGTAAAATAATGTTCTGTGGAAGTGATGTTGCAAAAGCATTAGGATATGTCAGACCTAGCAAGGCGATTATCGATCATTGCAAGGGTGTCCTAAAATGGGACACCCCAACATCTAGTGGCATTCAGTCTATGTCATATATTACAGAGGGTGATTTATACAGACTTATAGCTAGTTCAAAATTAGAATCAGCACAAAGATTTGAAAGTTGGATATTTGATGAAGTATTACCATCAATTCGTAAAACAGGTGGATATGTAGCAAATGAAAATTTATTTATAGATACATATTTACCATATGCAGACGAACCAACGAAGAAATTATTTAGTGCAACATTGGAAGTTGTAAGAAATCAAAATAAAATGATAAATGAAATGAAACCAAAATCAGACTATTTTGATGCGTTAGTAGATAGAAATTTATTAACTAATTTAAGAGATACTGCAAAAGAGTTGGGTATAGCACCAGGTAAATTTAATGAATTTTTAGAAAATAAAAATTATATTTACAGAGATAGCAAAAATAGAATAAAACCATATCAACCAAGAGTAGCACAAGGTTTGTTTGAATTAAAAGAATGGATAAGTCCTAGTGGAAAAGCACATAATCAAACATTAGTAACACCAAAAGGAAGAGAAACCTTTAGGCTGTTATTAGAAAAAATGGTTTAAAAGAATGTGCGAGTATGGATTTGTTGAAAATCAAGATTACTGTACGTTGTATCAAGATACACAAGGAAGCATACTCAAAAATGAGTACGCTTGCAGTATGAATAAAAATCAAATGAGTGGTAAGGGTATATCAGTTAATCACGCAATTAAATTAGATATGGCAAAAGTAGATGTTCAAAAAAGAACACGTACTTATGGTAATCAAGACTATATATTGGTTGTTCAAAAAAGAACGATCAATAATCCAAAAAAACAAACAGAAGGGAGATAATATAATTCTCTCTTTTTTTAGTAGAAAGTAGTGATAAGATGATAAAATTTACGATATTAGGTAAACCTCAAGGTAAGGGTAGACCTCGCTTTAGAAGAGTAGGTAACTATGTATCAACATATAATCCAAAACAGACAACAGAATATGAAAATTTAGTTAAAAAATCAGCAATAGAGCAATGTAAAGATAAACTTAATAAAGATTATACTGGACTTGTAAAAATGTCTATAAAAGCCTATTTTAAGCCAAATAAAAGCATATCTAAAAAGCAATATAATTTATTAATTGGACAAGCTTATTTAAAGAAAAGCGATGCAGATAATATAGCAAAAATAATATGTGATTCACTTAATGGAGTTGCATATAAAGATGATGCACAAGTTGCAGTATTAAATGTAGAAAAATATTATGCAGAAGAAGAAAGAGTGGAAGTGGTGATTGAATATGAAAAAAAATGATTTAGAAAGAAAACTAAAAATTAAAGATAAATATTTTCGATTAATTATAGATTTAGGCTTTGATTATGATGGCTTTAATAATTCAGACAAATTAAAAATATTAATAGATGAATTAGTAAGATATGCAAATTTAGGATTACATTCAAATGATACAGAAATGATAACTATAGATGAAAAGCACAGAAAATTTAACATTTTAGATGAGGAATTAAAAAATGGGATATATAAGTAAACATGATACTAAATTTATTACATTTATAAATAGAAAATATGCTAAATATAAAGTTCATTTTGATTATTTTGATGATTATATATTGTGGTTGTTTTATAGTTTTTGCAAATGTAATGAAAAATTTTATTATTCTAAATTAGAAAAAGATTTATGGGAATTTTCAGATTGGCAAACTGGTTCTCCAAGAGAAAATGAACTAAAAAATAATAAATGGAGACAGATGGAAAAAGACCCTTACCATTTATATGATAGTAAAGGAAATTATGTGGAATTTTTAAGGAGGCATAATTGGAATGAAAAAAAATAAAACCAAAGAGTCATTACAAAAACAAGCTAAGACTTATAGAGAAAACAAAGAAAAAGAGTTACAAAAGAAAGAACAGCTTGTAAATCAAATAAAAGAAGAAACAAAAGATTTATTATTGCCAAGTATTAGAAATAAAATGAATGAGGTGGCAGAGGTTATCAAAGAAAAAGTTTCTCAAAATAATGGGCTAACAGTATCACAAATATTGCCTTTAATAACTAAAAGAAGTACATCAGATATAGCAGTAATACAGAACAAGTCTTATACATCTTATGAATTAGGTGAAGCATTAAATATTTATATGGAAATGATTGCTAAAATTAATACTATATGCAAATTTCCACCTTCAAAAGGCTCTTTCTGCTCATTATTAGGCATATCAAGAAAGACTTATGATAATTATATGGTAGATCCAGATAAAATAGATATAATGGGAATTATAGATGATTATATTACTACATCAGTATTAACATCTGCTCAATTAGGTGAATTAAGAGAAATCTCTAGTATGTTTACATTAAAATCACAACATGGTTTTGTAGAGGCTTCAGCACCTATTGTTGTAGAACATAAAAAAGAAACTAATGTTGATGATATAAATAGACAATTAGAAGCATTAAAAAGAGATAATATAATAGAAGCTAACTGGGAGGAAAAAGTTCAGTAGGAAAAAGTTTTTCGTGGGTGCTGGAAGAAGTTTTTGAGTTTTGCCCGTAGGTAAATAAATGTATTTTCATACATCTATTTGTTATATTTTAATAAATAATATGGCTTCATTTTATGGGTTTATTTGCTTGATAAATAACAAAATGATATAAATATACTATAATTTAAAACATTGCTTAGAATGGCTAAAAATAGGCAAATACAGGACGTTAAAATTGTTATATTTTTATACATTATTAATATAATTTTAGTAAATAAAAAAATAACCTTTCGATTATTTCTTTTTACTTGCAAAGTCACACAAACCACACCAGATAGCCACTGCTACTATTAAAATTGTTCCCATTCTGTGTTATCCTCCTTGATTTTATTCAATATTTCTTGATAATCTTTTGTATTATATTTAATATAGCATTTTTTTAAATCATTTTTAAATGACATCGTAGGGTATCTAGTCCACAAAGTTGCCTTATCTTGCCCAATATGTTCATTTATCATTTTTTCAAGTGTATTTATAAAGTTTTCTTTGGTATTGTATTTTCCTTTTGGTTTTCCTAGTCTTGTGCCTTTTGATTTAACTGCTTTTAAACCTTCTTTAGTTCTTTCACTTATTAAATCCCTTTCAAATTGTCCAAGTACTGAAAATATACCAAGTAACAAATTAGTGTTCGCGTCTGGTTTTTCTCCTGCTAATAAGTTAAAATTCTCTTTTAATATAATAACATTTATTTGTTTTTTTTGTATAAATTCGGTTATTAAATCCAATGTTTTTATAACTCCACCACGTGACAAACGAGAAAGACTTTCACATACTAATGTGTTGCCTTTTTCCATTCTTTTAATTAATTTGTCAAACTCGGGGCGTTTTGTTTTTGTTCCCGTGTAGGTTTCTTCCACATATTCACAATTAACACCATTTAAATAGCCTTTATCTTTAAATATTTGAATTTGTCTTGAATATTCTTGCTTATCACAAGAAACACGAATATAACAATATGTTTTATTATTCATAACATACCCCCAATAAATCCCATGTATTAAAAATATTAACATCATTTTTTAATATATTTTCTTTGTTTTCTAAAGCTTTATCACATATATAACCTAAATCAATATGGTTTTCATCTTTTAAATAAGCTTTATGAATAAATTGTATTAATGTTATTATATCATTTTCTTTTGAGTTTTTAAAATCTTCATTACATTGTAAATTATAATATATTATCATAAATAACATATCATATTTATGTTTTTTTATTATTTCATCATATTCTTTAAAATTCATCTTTCTTTATCTCCTTTTAATTCATCAATTATTTTTTTTATTTCTTCAAATTCCAATTCGTCAATAATATTACTTAAATAATAAGCAAGTTGATTTTCACTATTGTTAAAGTTTTCTACTGCGTAATCAATCATGTTGTTAAATGTATTGTATGTGAAGTGATTAAATTCACAATTAAATGTATCTTGTAGATAGTTCATTATTTTATTAGTCATTTTTACACCTCTTTACTTTCTAAATATGCTTTTAATTTTGGGTCATGTTCTTTTAACGCCTTTAAGCTTTGTTTATAATTGTTATAATATATTTTATATTTTTCTTTATAGTAATTTAATCTATAAAATAGTAGAGCAGTAGTTAGTAATAATATAATTGTTATATATTCCATTATTGCACCGCCTTAACCTTATCTATCATAATTTTATAGATATTAATTGTGTTGTTAACGTCGTTGTAATCTTTTGCTATTTCTATAAATCTATTAAGCCTATTAATACATTCGTTTTTATTTAAACAACTTTGATTTACTGGAAAGCCCAGCAAAGTTCCAAAATCTTCAACAAGACCGAAACTAAATAATTTTGTATTACAATTTTGGACTAATATAAAACGAGTATCATCATATAAAATATTATATAATTCATAATTATTTTTAAAATACCATTTTTTAGTTTTCATATTAAGCCACCTTGCTTTCTAATAATTCAATCATTTTATTATAAAATTTATCACTCATAAAATTGTAATTAATTTCTTTTTGTATTTTGTTAATTTCATCTATTGTCAAAATTGCGTGAACATCTTCATAATAATATTTATATAAAATATCAATCGCATTTTCTAAACTAATAAATTTTTTATTATAATATTTAGTATTTTTTTGGTCTTGTTCCCATTCTTTCAATAATTGGTTTTCTTTTTCTTCGTATTTTTTCATCTGGTCAAGGTATGCTTTTATTAATGCTATAATATCATTTATTTTTATACCTTTTTCATTTTCTTTTACTTCTTGATTTATTAAATGCCCTTTGTCATCTATTTTTATTATTTTATTACCTATAACATCATTGTTTAGTTTAATATTAAAATCTATCATAACTATAGCACCTCACATTCATTATTAAATGGTGTACAATACATTTTTGATATTTTATTTTTTTTATTATAATCTTCTTCGGTTACTAACAAAGTTAAATAAGTATTATAATCATTTTTCTTTTTACCCTCGCAATAAAATGCTTTGTATTTTTCGTTATATCTTCCAATTTTTAAAGTATAATCTTTTATTTTTATAATATCGTTTGTTTTTAATTCACTAAATTGTTTCATATTAAACCCTCCATTTGCAAGTGATTTATACTTGATTTTTTTTATTTTGTATTTTATAATGGAAGAGGAAAAGGGAACAAACTAATTAAAGTTTAAAAAATCGTGTAATGACTTTTTTAGTCCTTTTTCTTTTATAGTCATTCTAATTGTTTTAATTATATAATAATAACTAAATACAATTATTGAGTGAATAACTATTGATGGAATTATCATTGTAGAATTACTTTTTATTATTCCAGATATTGCGGAAATTAACATTGGAATTAATAAAACGTTTTCCCATTTGATCGTTCTTTTTTTATACTTATTTTTAGGGTTAACTCTCATTTTTTCAACTCCTTTCATTATTACCAAAACCCCTAATTAATAATAACTACTTTTTGAGTTTTACCCTTTTCCAATTACCATTATGTAAGACTTATATTCCTTATTCATCTTACATATACATTATAGCATTTTTATTGAAACATGTCAACACTTTTATACTAAAAAAATATACATTTTATAAGCTTTATATTAGTATATTAATATAATAAAAATGATAGTCATATTATTGAATTACTATATATTTATATACTTATTTACCGTACAATCATTATTATTTACTAGGTAGTATTATTATATTATATACACGTTTTGCGGGGTATATTGTGTTATATTAGGGTTATTTATTATATATATATTTTAGTATGTTATTTTATATATATTAATATAGTAACATGTATAGTTATGTGCATATATTATTATTATTTATATTATTATTTATATTATTATTTATATTTGTAACAGATGTTTCTGTTTCTCTCTAATTTCAAAAATATATATGCGTTTAATTCATTATAATATTATTTTTTAGTGTTGTTTATAGTGGATTTATATATTAATATAAACACTTATAGTACATATAATTTAGACTTTATTTTATAGGATTTTATTAGTATATTAACGAACGCCTTTATATTAAAACCATACCCCAACCCTATTTTTGTAGATGGTATAGGGGTGCTTTTTACTCCCAAAATCATACAAAAAATAACAAAAGCACTAATATATATACCAAAATAACCATAAATAATAAAAAAGTAATAAAATACAAATAAAAACAGCAATTTATTTATAAAAAACTCAAATAATCATGTAAAAATGGTTATTTTTTTAATTTGTTACTCAAAGTGTAGTGAAAGTGTAGTAATCAATTTGTTATTCTAGTATTAAGAGAATGTATACTAACGTGCATACGCATTTAATCCCATAAATGCTAATACTTAAGGTGAAATTAGAATAGAGTAACAATTTTTATGATAAATATGTATTTAGTCCTTGTAAAATAAGGAAAAACTGATGATTATACTAGGTATCAAAAATGATACTAAATCGTGGAAAATAGGGGATCATAAATGATACTGGAAAGGAGAAATAATTATGCTAAAAATAAAAACTGATTATATTATAGAAGTATATGTTGATGAATATAAGACATTATCTCAATCAATTATGTTTCTTAGAGATGCAGATAAAAGAGAAATAGAATATTTAAGGAGTACAATTAATCCTAATTTAGAGTATAGTCATTCGTATTGTGAAAGACATTATAATAATGGGGAAATAAAATTTTTAAAACAAAAAAATAGAGGAGTAGATAGAGTATGGATAAAGAAATATTTGAAATAACTAAAAGATTTCACGACACTTATGAAAAATTATCAAAAGAATATAGTTATGAAACAAGAGAAGATACAAAAATATTTAATATTAATTCAAATAATGGAATGTTAATGTACGCAACTGTCAATGAAATAGTTAGTCCTATTTTACAACAACTAAAAGAGAAAGATGAAGTTATTAATAAGGCAGTTAGATATATAAAAAATAATTTAACAATAGTGAGTATTTTAGATGGTAAAGAAGAATATGGTTTAAATAATTTCAAATTTGATTATAAAGATTTATTGCAAATACTAGAAGATAAAGAGGTGAAATAATGATAGAAATAAAAGATTATTTAAAAGATACCATAGATGGTGTTGAAGAAAATACTACAAGAAAACAAATAGATGATTTTTTAGAAATGTAAAAAAAGGATAGTGATTAAATGAAACAAATAATAATAGAACAAAAAGAAGATGGACAAGTTACATTAAATGCGAACAAAGGTATCAAATGGACTACATTTATTACTGGTATTGAAATGCTTATTGAATGTATAAAAGAAAATGCAGAAGTACCCATTGATATTGATAATATTTTAGAAGATATTAAACGAATTTATGAAAGAGATAAAAAATAATGTCAAAATCATATATTGTTGATGAAAATGGTGAAGTATTACAAGAAATAGATGATATTGATAGATTAGTATCATTAGAATATGGAGATAGGGTATTACGCAAAGGTACATTAAAATATTTAAATGATTCAATTGACATAAATTATCATTTTATCAAAATAAATCCCAAAATATTTGATAAATATTGTAAAAAATATTCTATATTATCATATCTCGTATGCCATGTGGGTTACATGGATAATATCTGTAGTTATGATAATGGTAAAATCATTAGAATAAAAGATTTACCTAAAGTATGTGGAGTAAGTGAAATAACAGTAAAAAGACAACTAAAAGGTATGATAGAAGAAGATGTTATTCATAAAGTGCCATATAAGAAAAATCAAAAATGTTTGATGATAAACCCATTTTTGTGTATGAGAGGCAAAAGAATATACAAAAGCACTTATGAAGAATTTAGATTATCTTCATTAAAAAACGAGGTGGACGAATGAGTAAAGACAACATAAAAGATAATATGTATGCCTTATATGAAGTATATAGTCAATATAAATTATTATATGCTTTTTATCAAGAAAATAAGGATATTAAGAGTGCAAATGATATAAAAGACCGTATTGAATATTTAAGAAAAAATCCTAAATGTAGACAAAAAACTGAAATTGAATGTTTATTATGGATTCTTGGAGAGGTGGAATAAATGAGAGATTTTATAAATAACAAATTAAAAATTAATGATTATGTGGCATTTGCTAGAAATCCATATTCTGATTTAATATTAGGAAAGATTGTAGGTTTTACACCAAAAGGAATAAAAATAGTCAGAAAGTTTAAAGATGGTACTTGGGGAGCCCGTTCTTATTTAGAAAAAGATTATGAGATTATATATCCTTATCAATGTGTAAAGGTTGACTATAATGTTTAAAGATTTTATAGCAAAATTACTTATACCTAAAAACACACCATATTGTTATATTCCTAAAAAGCCAATTAAACCTAGTAAAAAATATCCATATGGTGGTTATAAAGTAAAACATTGTCCATTCCATTGTTATAAATTTAATAAAGAATATAGTTGTCGAATGGAATATTGCAAGTATTTAAAAGATTTTCTTAGTATACAAGATGATGTCAAAGATTGCTGTATTAATGATGATTGGGGTGATTAAAATGAAAGACTTAAAAATATTTACAGATGATATAGAACAAGAAGCAATAGACCAAATAAATGAATTATTAGAACAAGAGGCATTTAAAAATAGTAAAGTTCGTATAATGCCAGATGTTCATGCTGGTAAAGGTTGTGTAATAGGTTTTACTGGCGATTTAGGTGATAAAGTAATTCCAAATATCGTTGGTGTTGATATTGGATGTGGAATGTTATGCGTAGAACTAGGTAATATAGATTTAGATTTAGAGAAGTTAGATAAAATTATAAGACAATATGTGCCTAGTGGTTTTGAAGTACATAATGAAAGAAAATGCCATTTTGATAAATTGCAAGAATTAAAATGTTATAGAGAATTAAAAGATACTAAAAGATTAGAAAGAAGTCTTGGTACTTTGGGTGGTGGTAATCACTTTATAGAAGTTGATATTGACGAAGAAAATAATAAATACTTAGTTATTCATACAGGTTCAAGAAATCTAGGAAAACAAGTAGCAGAATATTATCAGGAATTAGCAAATCAATTATGTAATTATAATATTGGTGAATATAAAGAAAAACAACAAGAATTAATTAAATCATATAAAGAGCAAGGTAGAAAACAAGAAATTCAATCAGCGTTAGAAGAATTAAGAAAAGAATACCAAGTAAATAAAAATAAAATTCCTAAAGATTTAGCATATTTAGAAGGACAATATAGAGAAGATTATTTACATGATATGAAGATATGTCAAAAATTTGCTAAACAAAATAGAGAAAAAATAGCATATATTATTCTTAATAAAATGGGTTTAGGGTGTGATGATTATTTTGAAACAATCCATAACTACATATCATTTGAAGATAACATTGTTCGTAAGGGTGCTATATCTGCTAAAAAAGGTGAAAAAGTGCTTATACCAATGAATATGAGAGATGGTTGCATTATTGGAATTGGCAAAGGTAATGATGATTGGAACCAATCAGCACCTCATGGAGCAGGAAGAATAATGTCTAGAATGAAAGCAAAAGAAACTTTTAATTTAGATGAGTATAAAGAAAGCATGAAAGATATTTATACTACATCAGTAAATGAAAATACCATTGATGAAGCACCTTTTGTTTATAAACCTATGCAAGAAATAATTGATAATATAGGTGATACAGTAGATATTATCAAAATAATAAAACCTATATATAATTTTAAGGCGAGTGATTAAGTGTTAACTATTAAACAAAAAATGACATTAGAAGCAATAGAATGGTTTATTAAAGAATATGGATATAGTCCTACCTGTCGAGAACTTACTAAAATACTTAAATTTAAACATATAAATAGTGTATTTAATATATTACTTATTTTAGAAGAAAAAGGCTATATAAAAACACAGAATGGACGAGCTAGGACAATACAAGTATTGAGAGGTGTAGATAGTGAGTCTAAATAAAGCAATCAAATATGGTAAAGAAAAAAGAAAACCATATAGAAAAGCTAAAGCGGTTGCTAGATCTTGTCGTAATCATGGTGATTGCAAATGGTGTGAAAATAATAGAACTTATAAAAATAGAAAAAGAATTGCAGGTGCAGATGTTGATAAATGTAACTGATTATATAAAAATGATACTTAATAAGAAAAAATGGACATT
>CAZQDT010000015.1:0-21580 GCA_964592005.1 uncultured Eubacteriales bacterium | reverse complement strand
AAAAATTTGCTCAAACCGCAAATGTTTTCATATTTGAAATAAATTGAATTATATTTAAAAAAATTAAATTATATTATACAAATTTAAAGAATTTAAATATTTCTTAGCAACGGAGCTTAGTATTATAATAATTTAAAAAATACGAAGCGAAAGCGGTTTTTGAAAGAATGTCAAAAATTGGTTTTGAAAATAACATTTGTGCTTTTTTTCTGTAAATTCTCCAAAGATAAAAATCTGAATGATAAAATATTTAAAAAGATAGATATAAATTGTTAGCTCTCAGCGAACCAAAAATTTTTAACACCGTCTATAATAAAAAATAGGCGGTGTTTTTTGTATACTTTTTATAAAAAAAGTAGAAAAATGTTTACAAATAGAAAAAAATATGTTATCTTTAAAGAAATAATTTAATGCACTAAAAAGATAAGTGGTGATTTTCTTCCATATAGGCTTAAAATTTGCACTAGACTTAAAAAATCTATTGGTTTTAGCTTTTGCTTGGATATAGGATTGTTTTAAGTTTAAAGTATAATATTTAGAAAGGAGTAAAGTTGATGAATGATTTGATAAAGCCTAATATAATAATAGTTGGAAAATCTGGAGTAGGAAAAAGTACATTGATAAATAATGTTTTTAGAGGAGATTTTGCAGAAACGGGTGTAGGAAGACCTGTAACCCAACATACGCAGAGAATAGAACATCCGGAAGTTCCTGTAGTATTATATGATACAAAAGGTTTAGAATTAAAGGAAGAAGTTCAACAACAAATAAGAAGTGAAATAATAGATATAGTAAATGAGTCAAGAATGGGTGGAAATGACAAGGATTACATACATGCAATATGGTATTGTGTAAGTGGTTTTTCAAATAGGATAGAAGAAACGGAGATAGAAATGATAAAGGAATTGTCGAGTTCAGTAGAAGTTCCTATTATTATGGTTATTACACAGTCTGTAAATAATAAACAAAATAAAGAATTTATAAGTGCAATAAGGGATTTGAATTTAAATGTTGTAAATATAATTCCAATAATGGCAGAACAATATGAAATTATGCCGGGAATGACTGTACCAGCTTATGGGTTAGACAAATTAGTAGAGGTTACATATAAAGTAATACCAGAGTCTGTACAAAAAGGATTTATTAATGCTCAAAAAGCTAATATAGCTGCAAAAGAAAAGACAGCTAAAGTATATGCCAATAGATATGTTGCCGGAGCTTTTGCAACAGGTTTTGCACCAATTCCTATGTCGGATACCCCGGTGCTTATAGCAGACCAGGTTGCTATGATTGCACATATAACAGCTATATTTGGAATACCAGTGGATAAAGCTTTTTTAACAAGTACGGTATCAGCTTTATTGGGAACAGCAGGAGCTACGGTAGTAGGAAAGACAGTAGTTTCCAATTTACTTAAATTTGTACCGGGCATAGGCACATTGGCGGGCGGGCTTATAAGTGGTTCAACAGCAGCATTGCTTACAGCAGCTCTTGCAAGAGCATATATTAAAGTGATGGTTATGGTTTCTGAAAAAATATTAGAGGGAAATAATGTAAGTAATGAGGAAATATATAAAGAGATTAGTAGAAAGTTTGAACAGGAATTGAAGTTGCATAGCAAAGAAGTTTAAGGTATGAAATTTATTCAATAATAAAAAATTTTGAAAAAGGGGATAAGATAAAATGGAGAATATAGATCAAGCTCAATTAATTGGTAAATTATTTGAAGAAATAGAAAAACAATCAAAAGAAATGTTAAAACCCAACATAATAATAGTTGGAAAATCTGGAGTAGGAAAAAGTACATTGATAAATAATGTTTTTAGAGGAGATTTTGCAGAAACGGGTGTAGGAAGACCTGTAACCCAACATACGCAGAGAATAGAACATCCGGAAGTTCCTGTAGTATTATATGATACAAAAGGTTTAGAATTAAAGGAAGAAGTTCAACAACAAATAAGAAGTGAAATAATAGATATAGTAAATGAGTCAAGAATGGGTGGAAATGACAAGGATTACATACATGCAATATGGTATTGTGTAAGTGGTTTTTCAAATAGGATAGAAGAAACGGAGATAGAAATGATAAAGGAATTGTCGAGTTCAGTAGAAGTTCCTATTATTATGGTTATTACACAGTCTGTAAATAATAAACAAAATAAAGAATTTATAAGTGCAATAAGGGATTTGAATTTAAATGTTGTAAATATAATTCCAATAATGGCAGAACAATATGAAATTATGCCGGGAATGACTGTACCAGCTTATGGGTTAGACAAATTAGTAGAGGTTACATATAAAGTAATACCAGAGTCTGTACAAAAAGGATTTGTTAATGCTCAAAAAGTTAGTATAGCTGCAAAAGAAAAGGCAGCTAGAAAATATGCCAATGCATATGTTGCTGGAGCTTTTGCAACAGGTTTTGTACCAATTCCTATGTCGGATGCACCGGTGCTTATAGCAGACCAAGTTGGTATGATTGCACATATAACAGTTATATTTGGAATATCAATGGATAAAGCTTTCTTAACAAGTATAGTATCAGCTTTATTAGGAACAGGAGGAGCTACGGTAGTAGGAAAAACAGTAGTTTCCAATTTACTTAAGTGCATACCGGGTGTAGGTACAGTGGTGGGCGGACTTATAAGTGGTTCAACAGCAGCAATTCTTACAGCAGCATTGGCAAGAGCATATATTAAGGTAATGGTTATGGTTTCTAAAAAGATGATAGATAAAAAAAGTGTAAGTAATGAGGAAATATTTGAAAATATTAGTGAGATTTTCAAAAAAGAATTGAAGTCAAAAAGTAAAGAGGTTTAATTAGAGAAAGAAGGAGTTTGTATGAGTAAAATTAAAGAAGAAAAGAAAATGTGTAAAAAGAAAAAGAGTAAATTAGGTGGAAAAATAGTATTGATTGGTGGAACAGTTTTAGGAATTGCGGCATTTGCTGTATTGCCGGGAGTGATTGCAAGTAAAGTTAGTTTGGATGATGTTTTTGATACAGAGGATAACTAAGATAGTATTCAATTTCCTTAAAACAAAATTTTATGAAGAAGTTAAAAATGACTTGAAAAAATTCAGGTCATTTTTTATTTTGTTTAATAAAATTATAAAAAATTTAAAAATACTATTGACAAATTTATCTTTTACTAATATACTTTGATTATCAAAATATTTGAGAAACAAATTAAATGTCGGATTGAGGATGATTGAAATGAAATTACCTGAATTAAAGATTGGTGACTTAGTCGCAAAAGTTCCGATAATACAAGGTGGAATGGGAGCAGATGTGTCTTTGAGTTCACTTGCCTCAGCAGTGGCTAGAGAGGGGGCAATAGGAATAATATCTGCGGTGCATACAGGATTTAAAGAAGAAGATTTTGAAAAAAATTCTTTGACAGCAAATCTTAGAACTTTGAAAGAGGAAATATTTAAGGCTAAGGAAAAATCACAAAATGGAATTATAGGTGTAAATATAATGGTTGCCATGAGAAATTATAGAGAATATGTTCAAGCGGCTGTTGAAGCAAAGGCAGACCTTATAATTTCGGGAGCAGGTTTACCACTGGATTTACCAGCATTGGTAAAAGGAACACAGACAAAGATAGTACCAATAGTTTCTTCAGCGAAAGCAGCACTTGTGATTTCAAAAATATGGGATAGAAAACAGAGTACAGCACCAGATGCTGTGATTGTAGAAGGTTGTAAAGCAGGAGGTCATTTGGGATTTTCTTTAGAAGAGTTGAAGTCTGAAAATCCACCTGAACTTTTAGATATAGTTAAAGATGTAAAAGAAATAATGAAAGAGTTTTCTTGTAAATATAACAAAGAAATTCCAATAATAGCAGCAGGTGGTATATTTGACGGAAATGATATAGTAAAGGCGATTAAAGCAGGAGCTAGAGGAGTTCAGATAGCTACAAGATTTGTTGCGACTGATGAATGTGATGCAGATATAAGATTTAAACAGGCTTATGTAAATGCCAGAAAAGAAGAAGTTGTTATTGTAGAAAGTCCGGTTGGAATGCCAGGTAGGGCAGTAAATAATAAATTTTTGAAGAAACTTGAAGAATGTGAAAAAATAGAACCTCAACATTGTTATGGCTGTATACAAAAATGTAATCCTAAAACAACAAAATATTGTATATCCAAAGCACTTTTAAATGCAGTCAAGGGAAATATTGATGAGGGTTTAATATTTGCAGGGGAAAATGTCTATAAAATTGATAAAATTGTAAGTGTAAAAGAACTTATAAATGAGCTTGTATTGCAGGCAGAGGAAGAAATGGAAAAGCAGGCTTTGGAGGTAAAAAATGGATAATAAAGTTATGGAAATAAACAAACTACTGGTAGAAGTTTATGATGATATTGGAAAAATTGAACAAGAATCTTTAAAGCAGGGAGAATTTAAAGACTTATCTATATCGGAAATACATACAATAGAGGCGATAGGGCTGTATGAAGAAAAGACAATGTCGGAAGTAGCTGCAAGACTTGAAATAACGACTGGTACTTTGACTACGGCAATAGATAAGCTTATAAAAAAAGGGTATGTTGAAAGAAATAGAAGTGAAACTGACAGACGTATAGTAAATATAAAGCTTACTAAAAGGTGAAAACTGGCATATCGAATACATGAAAAATTTCATAATGATATTGTAAAACGTGTAATAGATGGATTTAGTGAACATGAAGAAGAAGTACTTATAAGTGGACTTAATAAGCTTAACGATTATTTGAAAGAAACTAATGAGAAAATAAAGAAAAAATGCTAGGAGGAAAAGCAGTGGAGAAAGTTATAATTGCAGGGACAGGAAGCTATGTACCTGAAAATATTATGACAAATGATGACTTATCTAAGATAGTGAATACAAATGACGAATGGATAAGCAGCAGAACAGGCATAAAACAGCGAAGAATATCCACAGGAGAAACTACCTCGGAGCTTGCATTCAAAGCAGCAGAAAAGGCATTGGAAAGTGCCGGAGAAAGGGCAGAAGATATAGATTTAATTATATGTGCAACCATTACACCTGACGATTTTATGCCGTCAACAGCTTGTAAAGTTCAAGCAATGCTTAAAGCCGATAAGGCGATAGCATTTGATTTGTCAGCTGCTTGTAGTGGATTTATATATTCAATTACTGTGGCTCAACAGTTTTTGAGTACAGGAATGTATAAAAAAGCATTAGTTATAGGGGCAGAGGTAATGTCCAAGATTGTAGACTGGAAAGATAGAAGTACCTGTGTGCTTTTTGGAGATGGTGCAGGTGCGGTAGTTTTGAAAGTTTCTGACAAGGAGGGTATTATACAAAGCTGTCTTTGCTCTGACGGAAGTAAGGGAGATATGTTAGTATGTCCTGCAATTTCTTTAAATAACATATATGTAAATTATAAACATTTAAAAAGCATTGTAAATATGCAGGGGGGAGAGGTATTTAAGTTTGCTGTAAGGAATATGACTGAAATGATTAAAAAAGTTATGAACGAAGCAAAAGTAAAATTGGAGGAAGTGAAATATATAGTTCCCCATCAGGCAAATGTAAGAATTATAGAATATTCAGCTAAATTGCTTGATATACCCAACGAAAAATTTTTTGTAAATTTAGATAATTATGGAAATACTTCCTCGGCAAGTATTGCCATAGCATTAGATGAACTTAACAATTCGGGAAAACTTCAAAGAGGAGATAATATTGTATTGGCAGGTTTCGGCGGTGGAATGACAGGCGGAGCAATATTGTTGAAATGGTTTTAATGGGGTTTAAATCCCTTTAAATATAAAAAATAAATTAAATTTTTAGGAGGATTTTAAAATGGAATTTGAAAAAATAGCAGAGGTAATATCAAATGAATTAGGAGTAGATAAAGAAAAACTTACAATGGAAACAAATTTTAAAGATGATTTGGAAGCAGATTCTTTAGATTTATTTCAGGTAATTATGTCTTTGGAAACTGAATTTGGAATAGAAATTCCTAATGAAGATGCAGAAAGTATCAAGACAATAGGAGATGCTGTAAAATATGTTGAAAGTAAGTTAGAAGATAAATAAAAAAAAGTGGGAGGAAATGAAAATGAGCTCCGTGTTTTGTAAAATGGTAAATATAAAATATCCTATAATTCAGGGGGCAATGGCCAGAATAGCTGATGCCTCACTTGCGGCGGCAGTTTCAAATGCGGGAGGACTTGGTATTATAGCGGGAGCAAATGCACCGATAGAATATGTACGTGCAGAGGTTAGAAAAGCAAAAAAACTTACAGATAAACCTTTTGGTGTAAATATAATGCTTTTAAGTCCAAATGCAGATGAAGTGGCACAGATGGTATGTGAGGAAAATGTCAAAGTGGTGACTACTGGTGCAGGTGTTCCTAAATATATGGATATGTGGAAAGAACATGGAATAAAGGTAATACCGGTAGTACCTTCTGTGGCAATAGCTAAGCGTATGGCAAAATATGGAGCTGATGCAGTAATTGCAGAGGGAATGGAGTCGGGCGGTCATGTGGGTGAGCTGACTACTATGGCACTTGTACCACAAGTAGCAGATGCAGTAGATATTCCTGTAATTGCGGCTGGTGGAATAGCAGATGGAAGAGGAATAGCCGCAAGCTTTATGCTTGGAGCAGTAGGGGTTCAGCTGGGAACAAGATTTTTGACAGCATTTGAATGTACAGTACATCAAAATTATAAAAATAAAATTCTTGCAGCAAAAGATATAGATACAGTGGTTACGGGAAAACCTACGGGACACCCTGTAAGAGTTATTAAAAATCAGCTTGCAAGACAGTATCTTAAGCTTGAGAGAGAAGGAGCGAGCAAAGAAGAATTGGAAAAGCTTGGAGTGGGAGCTTTGGCAAAAGCAGTAGTTGATGGCGATATGGATATGGGGTCTGTAATGGCAGGTCAGATAGCCGCAATGGTTACAAAAGAACAAAGTTGTGAAGAAATAATTAGAGAAATGTTTTCAGAAGCAGAGGTACTTTTGGGAGGTAAAATATGGGAAAGATAGCTTTTATTTTTTCAGGACAGGGTTCTCAGTATGTAGGTATGGGAAGGGAATTTTACGATAACTACCCTTGTGCAAAAAAAGTTTTTGAAATAGCTGGAAAAAGTATAGATTTAGATATGGAAAAACTGTGTTTTAATAGTGCAGCAGAAGAATTAAACAAAACAGAAAATACTCAACCGGCAGTAGTTACAATGTCTTTAGCAACACTTGAAATATTGAAAGAAAATGATATAAAACCCGATGTAGTTGCGGGATTAAGTCTTGGTGAATATTCAGCACTTACTTGCAGTGGAGTATTTGATATAGAAACGGTAATACCTTTGGTGAAAAAAAGAGGGCATTTTATGCAGGAAGCAGTGCCAGAGGGAATAGGAAAAATGACAGCAATATTGGGACTTTCAAAAGATGATGTAAAAAAAGTATGTGAAGAGGCAAAAGATTTAGGAGTAGTAGAAGCTGCTAATTTTAATTGTCCGGGTCAGATAGTGATAGGTGGAGAGATAAAAGCAGTAAATAAGGCAGCCGTCATTGCAAAAGAGCTGGGGGCAATGAAAACCATAGATTTGGCAGTAAGTGCTCCATTTCACACCTCTTTGTTGGAAAGTGCTTCTGTAAAACTTGGAAAAGAATTGGAAAATATAGAGCTTGGAAAAATGAATATACCAGTTATTACAAATGTAACAGCAGAGTATATTGAAGATATTTCAAAGATAAAGGATTTGCTTAAAAATCAGGTAAAGAGTTCTGTTCTGTGGGAGCAGACTATAAGAAAAATGATAGCAGATGGTGTGGATACTTTTATAGAAATAGGTCCGGGAAAAACATTAAGTGGCTTTGTCAAAAAAGTGGATAGAACACTTAAAGTATTTAATGTAGAAAATATTTCAACACTTGAAAAGACGCTTAAAGCTTTAGGGAGGTAAGTAATGAAAGGGAGAACAGCGGTAGTGACAGGAGCGGCTAAAGGAATAGGAAAGGCAATAGCTTTAGAATTAGCTGCAAATGGGGCAAATTTAGTTTTAAATTATAGAAGTAGTGATGTGGCGATAAAAGAAGTAATTATGGAAATTGAAAATATGGGGCAAAAAGCGATAGCTGTCAAAGCTGATGTAAGTGATTTTAAACAGGCAGAAGAACTTATAAAGACAGCGGTTGAAAATTTTGGCTCTTTAGATATATTGGTTAATAATGCAGGAATTACTAAAGATGGACTTTTGATGAGAATGACGGAAGAAAATTTTGATAAAGTTATACAGACTAATTTAAAAGGCACTTTTAATTGTATAAGACATGCTTCTTCTATAATGCTGAAACAAAAAAAGGGAAAAATTGTTAATATATCATCAATAGTAGGTATCTGTGGAAATACTGGACAGGTAAATTATGCGGCATCTAAAGCCGGAGTTATAGGAATAACAAAATCAGCCGCAAAAGAGCTTGCTTCAAGAGGAATTACGGTAAATGCAGTTGCGCCTGGTTTTATAAATACAGATATGACTGAAATTTTATCTGATAAAATTAAAGAAAGCGTTATAAATGAAATACCTTTAAAAAGATTTGGAGAAGCTGAAGATGTAGCAAAAGCAGTATGTTTTTTAGTATCAGATGATGCAGATTATATTACAGGTCAAGTACTTCAAGTAGATGGAGGCTTAGTGTGAAAGGGTGAAAAAATTGAGAGTAGTCATTACAGGTATGGGAGCAGTCACTCCGATAGGAAATAGTGTGGAAGAATTTTGGGATAATATAAAGAAGGGTGTTTGTGGGATAGATTTTATTACTCAATTTGATACCGAAAAATTTTCTGTTAAAATTGCAGCAGAAGTTAAAAATTTCAATCCACAGGATTATATGGAATTTAAAGAAGCAAAAAGAATGGACAGATATTCTCAGCTTGCGATGGCTGCGGCAGTTCAGGCTGTAAAAAGTTCTGAATTGGATTTAGAAAATATAGACAGAGAACGTTTTGGGGTAATTGTAGGTTCAGGTATTGGCGGTATTGGTACTACCGAACAACAGCATGGAATTTTGACTGAAAAAGGTCCAAGGAGAGTAAATCCACTTACTATTCCCATGATTATATCGAATATGGCGGCAGGAAATATTGCGATTAAATTTGGAGCAAAAGGAATTTGTAGTAATGTGGTTACTGCTTGTGCAACTGGAAATAATTGTATAGGAGATGCTTTCAGGGCTATTAAACATGGTTATGCTGATATAATGCTTGCAGGTGGAGCTGAGGGTTCAATTACTCCTATATCGGTAGCAGGATTTACATCTCTTACAGCACTTAGTAAAAGTAATGACCCTAAAAGAGCTTCGATACCATTTAATAAGGATAGAGATGGTTTTGTAATGGGAGAAGGTTCTAGTATACTTGTAGTAGAAAGTCTTGAACACGCACTTAAAAGAAATGCAAAGATATATGCAGAAATAGTAGGTTATGGTGAAACTTGCGATGCTTATCATATAACTTCACCCGCACCTGATGGAGAAGGTGGAGCAAGAGCAATGAAACTTGCTTTGGAAGAAGCTGGAATAAAACCAAATGAAGTTTCATATATAAATGCACATGGAACAAGTACACCATATAATGATAAATTTGAAACAAGTGCAATAAAAACAGTATTTGGAGAAGATGCTTATAAAATACCAGTAAGTTCTACAAAATCTATGACAGGTCATCTTTTGGGAGCGGCAGGGGCAATAGAAGCAGTGGTTTCGGTAAAAGCGTTGATGGACAGTTTTGTGCCTGCAACGATAGGATTGGATAATCCTGACCCTGAATGTGATTTGGATTATGTGCCAAATGTTGGCAGAAAGCAGGACTTAAATTATGTTATGTCAAATTCTTTAGGTTTTGGTGGTCATAATGTAACCCTATTATTTAAAAAATGGGAGGATTAAAAATGGATTTTAAAGCAATACAGGATTTAATGTCACAGATGAATTCTTCTGATTTAATAATGTTAGAGATAGAAGCAGATGGTGTTCATATAAAAATGCAGAAAAATGTTCAACAAGCAGAAACAATGAATGATGTACAGAAAATTCAATCACAAGCTATGTCAGTACAGGAAAGCAAATCAGAAAATACAATAAATATATTAAATTCTACTGACTGTATGATAGTCAAAGAAGATAAGAAAGAATATTCAAATGTAAATATTGTAACCTCTCCGATAGTGGGAACTTTTTACAGCTCGGCAGCACCAGATAAACCGGCTTTGGTAAAAGTGGGAGATAAAGTGAAAAAAGGGCAGATACTTTGTATAATAGAAGCAATGAAACTTATGAATGAAATAGAAAGTGAATTTGACGGAGAAATAATTGAAATATGTGTTAAAAATGAACAAATGGTAGAATATGGTCAGCCATTATTTAAAATAGTGTGAGGTGAGATGGAATAATGTTGAATATAAAGCAGATACAGGAAATTATTCCTCATAGATATCCGTTTTTACTGATAGATGTTATAGATGAATTGGAAGAAGGAAAAAGAGCGGTTGGAAGAAAAAATGTTACAATGAATGAATATTTTTTTCAAGGTCATTTTCCTGATGAGCCTGTTATGCCTGGAGTTCTTATACTTGAAGCATTAGCACAGACGGGAGCAGTTGCAATATTGAGTTTAGATGAATTTAAAGGCAGAGTGGTATATTTTGGGGCTATGGATAAGGTAAAATTTAGAAAGCAGGTAGTCCCAGGGGATACACTAAGGCTTGAAGTAGAAATAATCAAAATGAAAGGTACTATCGGAATAGGTAAAGCTGTGGCTTATGTAGAAGATAAAAAGGCTGTGGAAGCAGAATTGACATTTGCAGTAGGAAAGTAGGGATAAATTTTGTTTAACAAGATACTCATTGCCAACAGAGGAGAAATTGCTGTAAGAATTATAAGAGCTTGTCGTGAGATGGGAATAGAAACAGTAGCGGTATATTCTGAAGCGGATAGAGAAGCACTTCATGTAATGCTTGCTGATGAAGCTGTATGTATAGGGCCTGCAAAATCTAAAGATAGTTATCTCAATATGCAAAATATTATAAGTGCTACTGTACTTACAGGTGCAGAGGCAATACATCCCGGTTTTGGATTTCTTTCGGAAAATAGTACATTTGCTAGAATGTGTAAAGATTGTAATATAGTTTTTATAGGACCTAGTGCAGATATGATTGACCTTATGGGAAATAAGTCAAAAGCAAGGGAAACAATGATTAATTCAGGAGTACCAGTAATACCAGGGTATGATGGAGTAATTGAAAGTTCTGAAAAAGCGTTGGAAGTAGCAAATGAAATAGGTTATCCTGTTATGGTTAAAGCTGCGGCAGGTGGCGGTGGACGTGGAATGAGAGCAGCATTTTCAGCAGAAGAATTGCTATCGGCTTTCGATACGGCTAGAGCAGAAGCAAAATCAGCTTTTGGTGATGATACTATGTATATTGAAAAACTTATAGTAAATCCACGACATATAGAATTTCAAGTATTGGCAGATAAATATTCAAATGCAGTTTATTTAGGTGAAAGAGATTGTTCTATTCAAAGAAGGCATCAAAAGGTACTTGAAGAAGCACCATCGAATGTTATAGATGATGAATTGAGGCAGAGAATGGGTGAAACAGCTTTAAAAGCTGTAAAAGCAGTTAATTATGAAAATGCAGGTACAGTAGAATTTTTGCTGGATAAAGATAAAAATTACTATTTTATGGAAATGAATACACGAATACAGGTAGAACACCCTATTACTGAAATGGTAACAGGAATAGACCTTATAAAACAGCAGATAAAAATTTCGGCAGGTGAAAAATTAGATATCAAACAAGAAGATATTAAAATAAAAGGTCATGCGATAGAGTGCAGAATAAATGCAGAAAATCCAAAAAAAATTTTCAGACCATCACCGGGAACAATAGAAACTTTAATAGTGCCGGGTGGAATGGGTGTAAGAGTAGACAGTGCGATGTATCAGGGTTATAAAATACCAGCTGTATATGATTCTATGATAGCCAAACTTATTGTTTTTGATGAAGATAGACAAAAAGCTATAAATAAAATGAAAAGGGCATTAGGAGAATTTATAATAGAAGGAATAGACACTAATATAGATTTTCAGTATGAAATAATGGATAATGAAAAGTTTTTGCTGGGAAATTTTGGGACAAATTTTATAGAAGAAAATTTTAATTTTTAAATATGAAGGGATGTTTTTATGAGGGCTAATTTATTTAAGAAAACTAAATATGCTACTACTGATATTACTAAGTATAAAAACTTAAAAGAAATAGAACAGTCTAAACCAAATGTTCCAGATGGTATTTTAATAAAATGCCCTTTATGTGGAAAGTCCTTATATATTAAAGAATTGATAAAAAATTATAGAATTTGTGATGAATGTGGAAATTATTTTAAATTGCCAGCGTATGAAAGAATAAAAATGATAGTTGATGAAGGAGAATTTGAAGAATTTGACAAACATATAAGTGTTAATGACCCTTTAAATTTTCAAGGATACAAAGAAAAAATTATAAAACTGCAGAGTTCAACAGGGCTTACAGATGGATTAATTACAGGCAAAAGTAAAATAATGGGTATTTGTGCTATGCTTGGTGTGATGGACAGCAGTTTTATGATGGCAAGTATGGGTACTGTTATAGGTGAAAAGCTCACAAGATTATTTGAAAGGGCAACAGAGCAAAGACTTCCGGTTATAATATTTACAGCTTCGGGAGGAGCAAGAATGCAGGAGGGAATATTTTCTCTTATGCAGATGGCAAAAGTAAGTGCGGCAGTAGCAAAACATAGTCAGGCAGGATTATTGTATATAACTGTTTTAACAGACCCTACTACGGGTGGAGTTACAGCAAGTTTTGCCATGGAAGGTGATATAATAATAGCTGAACCTAATGCACTTATAGGATTTGCAGGTCCAAGAGTTATAGAGCAGACGATAGGACAAAAACTTCCACAAAGTTTTCAAAAGTCAGAATTTTTGCTTGAACATGGGTTTATAGATATGATTGTAGAAAGAAATCAAATGAAAAAAGTTCTTGGAAATATATTGAAAATACACAGAATTTAATCGAGGTGATTACTATTACAGCATGGGAAAGATTAAAGCTTGCTAGAATAATTGGTAGACCTACTGCAATGGATTATATTGAAAAAATATTTGATGATTTTATGGAATTTCATGGTGATAGATATTTTGCTGATGACCATGCAATAGTAGGAGGAATTGCCCTTTTTAATGATATTCCAGTTACAGTGATAGCACAACAAAAAGGACGAAATACTAAAGAAAATATAAAAAGAAATTTTGCAATGCCCCATCCAGAAGGTTACAGAAAAGCTTTAAGACTTATGAAACAAGCTGAAAAGTTTCAAAGACCTGTTATATGCTTTGTAGATACTCCAGGTGCTTTTTGTGGCATTGGAGCAGAAGAAAGAGGACAGGGAGAAGCAATAGCCAAAAATCTTATGGAAATGATGATGTTAAAGACACCTACTATTTCTATATTTATAGGAGAAGGAGGAAGTGGTGGAGCATTGGCATTAGCTGTTTCGGATAGGATTTATATGCTGGAAAATTCAGTATATTCAATACTTTCTCCAGAGGGATTTGCAAGTATACTTTGGAAAGACAGTTCTAGAGCAAGTGAAGCAGCAGAAGTTATGAAAATGACAGCAGGTGATTTGAAATTATATGGAATAATAGATGGTATTATAGAAGAACCAGATGGAGGAGCACATACAAATTGTGAAATAGTAGCTATTTCTATTAAAAATGTAATAGATAAAGAAATTAAAGGATTAAAATCAATGCAAATAGATAAATTATTGGAAGACAGGTATAATAAATTTAGAAAAATAGGCGTAAATTAAGGTGTTGGCAGAGCTGGCACTTTTTTTTATTTTGTTGTTTATTAAAAAGCTTGAAATGACTTTAGAATTGATTTATAATTTAGCATAGTTTGAAAAAGTAAAGTTATAGTTTTTAGCATTAGTAAAAATATCAAATAAATTACAGGAGATAGAAAAAAATGAATAAAATTGGCTTTGATAATGAAAAGTATCTTAATATGCAGTCTGAGCATATAAAAGAAAGAATTACACAGTTTGGAGGAAAGTTATATCTAGAATTTGGAGGAAAATTGTTTGATGATTTTCATGCGTCAAGAGTTCTTCCGGGATTTAAACCTGACAGTAAGATAAATATGCTCTTGCAACTTAAAGAGCAGGCAGAGATAGTTATTGTAATAAATGCAAATGATATTGAAAAAAATAAGGTAAGAGGAGATTTAGGAATTACTTATGATGTAGATGTTTTGCGTCTTATAGATACTTTTAAAGATTATGGTTTGTATGTTGGAAGTGTTGTACTTACACAATTTAGTTCACAGCCAAGTGCAGTCACATATCAGAATAGACTTGAAAATTTGGGAATAAAAGTATATCGTCATTATAATATTAAAGGTTATCCATCAAATATTCCATTTATAGTAAGTGAGGAAGGTTTTGGAAAAAATGAATATATAGAAACACAGCGTTCTCTTATTGTAGTTACTGCTCCGGGACCGGGAAGTGGAAAAATGGCAACTTGTCTTTCACAGCTTTATCATGATAATAAAAGAGGAATTAAAGCAGGATATGCCAAATTTGAAACTTTCCCTATATGGAATCTTGCATTAAATCACCCTGTAAATATTGCTTATGAAGCAGCGACGGCAGATTTGAATGATGTAAATATGATAGATCCTTTTCATTTGGAAGCATATGGTATTACTACGGTAAATTACAATAGAGATATTGAAGTATTTCCTGTATTAAATGCAATGTTTGAAGATTTCTTTGGAACTTCTCCATATAAATCTCCTACTGATATGGGAGTAAATATGGTAGGAAATTGTATAATAGATGATGAAATAGTAAAACAGGCAGCCAATCAAGAAATAATAAGACGTTATTATAATACTTTGTATGAGCATAGTCAGGGAAATTCATTAGCTGAAAGTGCAGTTTATAAAATTGAATTACTTATGAAACAAGCAGGAATTACAATAGAGGATAGAGCAGTGGTTTCCGAGGTGGCAGAACTTGAGAAAAGTGTAGTTGCACCTGTGGTTGCAATAGAGCTTAATGATGGAAGAATAGTTACAGGTAAGACGAGCCAGCTTTTGGGAGCATCATCATCAGCACTTTTAAATGCTTTAAAGGTACTTGGAAATATATATGATGAGATAAATCTTATATCACCTGAGATTATTGAGCCTATTCAGGATTTGAAAGTGGAACACTTAGGAAATGTTAATCCTAGACTTCATACAGATGAAGTTTTAATTGCTTTGTCAATATGTGCAGTGTCAGATGAAAAAGCTGAAATTGCCATGCAGCAACTTCAGAAATTAAGTAGTTGTGAAGTACATTCAAGTGTTATTTTATCTCAGGTAGATGAGGGAGTATTCCGTAAGCTTGGAATGAATCTTACATGTGAGCCTAAGTATGAAAGTAATAAACTTTATCATAAATAAAAAATGAAATTTGTTTAACTATTAAAATTTTCTTGATAAGTTAAATACCTTCTTTTAAATAAAATAATTGCTGAAATTTGAATATAGTATTTGATAAAAATTACTGATAATAAAGACGAAAAATAAATATTATTATTAAAAATGTATAAAGAACTTGTAATTGGCGAGAAAGTCTGTTATTATAGCAGTAAGCAATGTAATTAAAAAAGTTTTTTGATATTTTAAAGAGGAATGAGGCGATTAGTATGAAATTAAATATTAAACTTAGAGAGAAAATACTTATGATAGTTATTCTCCCGATTATTGCAATAGGTATAATTATATATTTGGTTGTTGCATCTAAAGTTTCTCAAGCTATGCTTGCTGAAGTTAAACAAGGTCTTATTGCTGCTTGTGTTTCAGTAGAACAGTCATATAGAATATGTGTTGATGGAGATTATAGGACAGATGAAAATGGAATAGTCTGGAAAGGCGAAAAGTTTAATGTTTCAGAAGAAGTAGGAGTTATTGATGAAATTAAAGAACGTATTGATATGGAAATCACGATGTTTTATGGAGATACACGAATTGCAACTACTATTTTAGATGAAAGTGGAAATAGATTAGTTGGTACTAAAGCTTCTGAAGAAGTAATAAATAAGGTAATTAAAAAAGGAGAAAATTATTATACAGAAAATATTGAAATACAAGGGAAAAGGTATGTTGGATATTATGAGCCTATTTATCAAAATGGTGGTAGTGAAGTAGTAGGAATGTTTTTTGCAGGAAGAGAGTATTCTGTTGTTAAAAATGAAGTAAGTTCTATTACAAAGACGATATTATTAATTATAGTAATTATATTAGTTGTATGTGTAACGATAGCGGTTATTTTTGTAAATGGATTTGTTAAGATATTAAATGGCGGTTTTGATATGATAAAACAGGTAGCAGAGGGAAATCTTTTATTTAGGGTGGACCGTAAGCTTATAGAACGTTCAGATGAAATTGGTACTATGTCAAAAGAAGTAAGAAATCTTAGAGAGTCACTGACTAATATGATAAAAGGTTTGACAGAAAATGCCTCACATCTTGCATTAGCTTCTACAAATCTTAAAGAGATTGCAGGAAATACAGCAGATAATGTAGAACAGGTTGAAACAGCAATAGATGATATAGCAAAAGGTGCGGCTTCTCAATCGGAAGAAACTCAGCATAGTTCTGAAAATGTAATAAAGATAGGAAATATGATTGGACAGACAAGAAAAGAAGTAGAAAAACTTTATAAAAATTCTAGTGAAATGAAAGAAAGAGGAGAAGAAGCGGCTGAAGTATTAAAAGAACTTGAAACTATAAATAATAAAGTAAAAGATTACATAGATGTTGTTTATGAGCAGATTAATACTACAAATGAGTCAGCAGTAAAGATTAGAGAGGCAACTTCTTTGATTACTTCAATAGCTGAAGAAACCAATCTTCTTTCACTTAATGCCAGCATAGAGGCAGCAAGAGCCGGAGAACAGGGAAAAGGTTTTGCAGTAGTTGCAAGTAATATACAAAAATTGGCAGAACAATCTAATGAGTCGGCTAAGATTATAGATAAAATTATAAATGTTCTTATACTTGATTCAGG
Organism: uncultured Eubacteriales bacterium; assembly: GCA_964592005.1. Classification (GTDB taxonomy): domain Bacteria; phylum Bacillota; class Clostridia; order Lachnospirales; family CAZQDT01; genus CAZQDT01. The sequence goes on along the minus strand of CAZQDT010000015.1, from coordinate 4,435 downwards.
TAAATCAGTTGAAATTATCAATGAAGTAAAAGATACAATGATACAGCAGCTTGAAAAAATCAGTAAAACAAGTGAAAGTTTTTCAAAAGTTAAAGATGGTATTAATGAGTCTATATCAAGTGTAAATAATATTTCGACTAAAACAAATGATATGGATATAGCCAAAGATGCTGTTATAGATGGTGTTCAGAATTTAACGGCAATAGCAGAAGAAAATGCAGCAGCTTCAGAGCAGACAGCAGCATCTATTGCGGAAGTAACATCGGCTATGGCAGAAGTTGCAAAATCAGCAGAAAGTTTACAACAGATTTCTAAAGAACTTGAAGAAAGTATTAAAATATTTAAATTACGTTAAGATATATTAAAATAAATGGCTGTTGCAATGCAACAGCCATTTATTTTAATATATAATCAATTCTTTTCCATTCAAGCTATCTTTATTTACTCGTTCTTCACGACTTGCTGGTACAACGATTGTATCAGGGTCACCATCAGAAATATACCTCATAAGTGGGTATTGCTCGTAATAATTTTTAAAATACCACCATAAATCCCCTTCCTCCCCTTCAGAGCCTCTTAAACGTGGAAGATTGTAAGGGTCATATTTGACATTATTAGGAGCAGAAGATGCACCACTGTTACCTTCTCTTAAAGCGACAGCATATTTATAAGGTACATTTTTATAACTTCCTGAAGATATAAGAGGTTTAAATTCATCTACTGGTCTTATACCATAAGGATAAGCAAGACTTAAAAACTGGTATTCTGGTAAAACTTCGTGTACCATTTGTTCCAATTTTCCTATATACATCTGAATTTCTTCCCCGTTTTTTTCTTTGAGTTTGATATGTGAATATAGGTGACTTCCGATTTCATAACCATTGTTAATTAAGTATTCTAAACGTTCTTTTAAAGTACCTGCTCCGCTAAATGGGTCATTATCGCCATTCATATGAAATACAGCGGCTTTTCCAAAATCAGGATGTTCTGCAACAAATTCATTTATTATATCAACAGCACAATTTGGAGTAGGTTTTAATACACCATTTTCTTCCACTAATGAAAAAGACTCACTTAATCCATCATCAAAAGTAAGTATGACAGGAGTACAACCAGCTTCAATAGTAATGTTATTATTTACATAATCTTCCATAGATAATAAGCGGTAATTATTATCATATAAATATTGTAAGTCTTTTCTAAAATCATCAACATTTCTTTGATAAACTGATGGAGGAGTACCCTCAACTACTGCATGATACATTATTATTGGAATATCTCCTACTTCGTTAGGTTTTACAACATTATAATCTATTACTACTTTTTCAGTAGTAGGTTCAGTGATAACTTCGGTGGCAGGCTGTGTAGTAGTTTCTTGTGTACTTTGTTGAGAAGTCATTTCCGTAGGTTGTTGTGTTGATTGATTTTCATAAATAATTGTATTTTGTGCGGTTGTATTTTGTGTTGTATTATTATTTCCGCAAGCACTCAAAGCTAATAATAAGGGTAAAAATTTAAGATATTTTCTGTAAGTATTCATTTTTATGTCCTTTCATTTTAATATTCATCATCATCGTTTATAATATCGCTTATATTTATAGTACATTTTTGCGATATAAAATTTTTGCAGCTATAACATGAACGTGGTTTGTAACTTCCGTTAAAAGAACGGGAAGTATCATAATTTGAAGCCATCGAAGAAAAATATTTGCATTTAGCAGCTCTTTTACTGTACAAAAGCTTATTGTTGTCCATGATTATACATCCTTTCATTAATTTGGATATGTTAAATTTTCTTCCTTAAGCTGAGTTAAAACTTCATCATAGTATTTTTTAGCTTCATATTTAGCCATAGATAAGTTTAAATCGAGATAATTTCCGCAGTCTTTAGGAGATGCCCCTGGAACTTCACCTTCAAAATCAGCTATAAATTTGAACATTTCTGTAATTATTTCTACAATATCATTTGAATTTAAATCACCTTTGAATATAACATAAAAACCTGTACGGCAACCCATAGGACCCCAATATATAGTTTTTTCAGCCCAAACAGGGTGATTTCTTAAAAATGTAGCACCAATATGTTCTATTGTATGAATTTCAGCGGTGTTCATTACGGGCTCTTTGTTTGGAACTTTCATTCTTAAATCAAAAGTAGTAATAATTTCTTCACCACAGTTATCTTTTCTTGAAACATATATACCTCTTAAAAGCTTAATATGGTCTACTGTAAAGCTTGGTATTTTTTTCATATAAAATTTCCTCCTAGTAAGTATTGACTTTTATTATTGATTTAATACATTATATCACCAACTATGGGAATTGTGAAATAGAATTGATTGGTAAAAAATGCACAGAAAATATATTTGTTTTGAGTACAAAATTATTAAAATTTAACTATTTTAAAAAAAATGTAAAATTTCTTAACATATTGTAATAAATTGTGGTATATTGTATACATAAACAAAATATAACAGTTTGGCTGTAATGTTTATCTGTTATATAAAAATACATATACGAAAGGGAAAAAAGAAAATGTATGATGAAACTCTAAAAAAAATGATTAACAATGCGTTATTCAAGAAAAAAATGATTAAAGAAGATTTTGCAAGATATTTTGTACTTGCAATGCTGGCAGGAGCATATATAGGAATAGCAATGTTCTTTATATTTGCAATAGCAGCACCTTTCCATGAAGTAGGAGCACCGGGAGCTAAAGCACTTCTTGGTGGTACATTTGCAGTAGGTCTTACACTTGTTGTATTTGCAGGGGCAGAGCTTTTTACAGGTACTACAATGTATATGACAATAGGAAAACTTTCTGGAGAAACTACATTTAAAGATATGTTTACAGTATGGGGAGTATGTTTTTTAGGAAATCTTGCAGGAAGTTTGTTATTAGCATTTATTCTTAAAATGACAGGTCTTTTGGATAATCCTACAACAGCAGAATATATTACAGAATATGTAGGCGGTAAAATGAATGCAACACCTGTACAGTTATTTTTTAAGGGTTTACTTTGTAATGTAATGGTTTGCCTTGCATTATGGATGTGTGCCAGAACTAAAGAAGATACAGCAAAACTTATACTTATATTCTGGTGTTTATTTGTATTTGTAGGTTCAGGATTTGAGCATAGTGTAGCAAATATGTCATTTATGGCAATGGGACTGTTTGTAGATTATACAGAAGCACTTGCTGAAAACCTTTCTAGAATTTCATGGCTTTTGTATGTTAAAAATTTAGTATTTGTAACATTGGGAAATATTGTAGGCGGAGGACTTTGTGTAGGCGGAGTTTACTGGTTTGTATCAGGTTCTAAAAAACATATGTTAAATCAATAAAATTAAGGAGGGAACCCTCCTTTTTTAGTCTACAAAAAGTGGAATTTTAATTCTAGAGAAAGTAGATTGCCTCTGATAAAAATAGATGTTATACTTTTAATAACTTATTTTTAGGAGGGGATTAAAATGGATGTTAAAAAAACTGGTGAATTAATTGCACAACAGAGAAGAGATTTAGGATTTACCCAAAATGAACTTGCACAAAAGCTGGGCGTTACTAACAAAGCAGTAAGTAAATGGGAAACAGGAGAAGGTTTTCCTGACATAAGTATAATTCCTAATGTAGCAAGTGAACTTAAAATTTCGGTAGAGGAACTTTTAGCGGGTGAAAAAAATAGCCAGCTTGCCCCAAGGTCAGATGAAGAATTTAATAAGAAGGAAGATTTTGGATATAAAGTAAATACAGGGGAAATATTGCTTTCGATTATAGCAATTATATTTTCATCGAAGGCATTTTTAGGAAATATAACGAGTATTTTTTCATATCTTATATCGAATGGAAATGTATTTAGTGAAGGTAATTGGATATATGCTTTAGTTATAATTCTTAATTTTTTGCTAAATGCGTGGTTTTGGGGTGCGGCATCAGGGGTTAGTATATTTGCATTGTTTGCAGCAATTGGAAAGAAAAGTGAGTTGATAAAGCTTTGTAATATGACAATGTTTTTGAGCTGTATTATAAGTGTTTTGGGAGGAACATTTTTATTTATTACTGGAGCAGGTACTTCTCCATTGTCACAGAGATTTTTGATGTTACTTATTTCGGCGATTATTTTTACAAAACTTAAAAATGGTGAAGATGTAATATATAAAATTTTTAATATATTGATAATTTTGATTTTTGTATTTACATTTGTTTGGTATGTAAAAATGATGATTACTGGCACGATAGGTGAAAGGTTAGCAGGATATAGTTATTTAACATCAAATTTAGAGATGTTTATATTTTGGCTGGCAATAATAAAAGTAATAGAAAAAAATAGAAGATAGTTAATAAAGGCTTGAAATCATAGAGTTTCAAGCTTTTATTTATTTTATTATATAATTCAATATTATAGGTAATGAAAAATTTGCTCAAGCCGCAAATGTT
>CAZQDT010000014.1:0-22559 GCA_964592005.1 uncultured Eubacteriales bacterium | reverse complement strand
TTTCAGCATAACATTTTGTTGTACCATACTGACTACCATATATAATTAAATTGTTCATATTTATTCCTCCAATAAATTCAAAATATTAAATTATATGAAGAGTATAGCATAAAAATTTAATTTAGTATATAGTTAAAATAGTAATGTAAACTAGACAAATGTTGATTTTTTGAAGTTTTTAAGCACAATATAGAATAAAAAAGTTTGGTTATTATATTTGCATAAAAAATTGATATTAAAATATGAATTTAAATAATATTTGTTATGTTTTTATAAAACTAAATCATTTTCTAAAAGGATAATTTGGGTTTAAAATAATATTTGTAAATTTTTTATATCTAAAATTAATTGGGTTGTAAATATAAATTTATGGAGATATAATAATTGTATTATTGGAGGGAGGAATATTATGGGATTTAATACAAAACAAGATTTTCAGAAAATGCTTGAAAAAATAGTTATACCTTTGAAAGAATATTATTCGGAAGATTGTGTAAGGCTTAATGTTGGAGTTACAGGGGCAAGACATGGAGAAGCACTTGCAGGACTGGAGGCTTTTTCACGTATACTTTGGGGGTTAATACCTTATTGGTATGGTGGTGGTAAAAATCTTGAGGAGTTTAAGGAAATTTATCGAAAAGGTTTTTCGGCAGGAACTAATCCTAAAGAAAAGGGATATTGGGGTGATGTACATGCCTATGACCAAAGAATGGTAGAAATGGCAGCAATAGGATTTGGGCTTTGCTTAGTTCCTGAAATTTTATGGGAGCCTTTATCAGATGAACAAAAGGATAATTTGGCAAATTGGCTTTGGGGAATAAATGAATACAAATTAGTGGAAAGTAACTGGCAGTTTTTTAATGTAATTGTGAATATAGGACTTAAAAGAGTGGGAAGAAAATACAGTCAGGAAAAAATGCAGTATGCCTTTGATTGTTTTGAAAAAATGTATCTTGGTGATGGCTGGTACAGTGATGGGTTGACTCCTCAGAGAGATTATTATATTTCTTTTGCGATACATTATTATAGTCTATTATATGCAAAACTTATGGAAAAAGAAGATGTTCAGAGAAGTAATCTTTATAAAGAAAGAGCTATGGAATTTGGAAAGACGTTTATATATTGGTTTGATGAAGAAGGGGCAGCATTGCCTTTTGGTCGTTCGCTTACATATAGATTTGCACAGACAAGCTTTTGGTGTGCTTGTGTGTTTGCTGGTGTAGAAGTTTTTGAAATGGGAGTTATGAAGGGAATTGTTTTAAGACATTTACAAAATTGGTTTAAAAGACCTATTTTTGATAATAAAGGTATACTTACAATAGGATATGGTTATCCAATGTTAAATATGGCAGAAAGTTATAATGCTTCTGGTTCTCCTTATTGGGCATTGAAAAGTTTTATAATACTTGCATTTGATGAGAATAGTGAGTTTTGGAAAGCTAAAGTTGAGCCAATGCCAAAGCTGGATAGAGTTAAGCTTTTAAAATATGCTTATATGCTTATGCAAAGGCAGGATAAAAATGTTACGGCACTTACATCTGGACAATATGATTTAAGTAATTATGTACATACAGATGAAAAATATTCTAAATTTGCATATTCGACACATTTTGGATTTTGTGTGCCACGTTCTTATGCATCTCTTATAAAGACTGCACCGGATAGTATGTTAAGTTTTGTTATAAAAGAACTTACAGGAGATATGGTATTTGTACGTAAAAAATGTATGGAAACTAGAATTACGGAAAATGAGGTATATTCAAAGTGGTCACCAATCAAAGGAATTATAGTAGAAACGACATTAATTCCTACGGATTATGGTCATATAAGGAAACATATAATTGAGAGTGAGTATGAGTGCGAAGCTTATGACAGTGGTTTTGCAGTAGAAAAGGATAGGGAGTTTTTTAGAGGAATACATGAGAAGGGTAAGGCGGAAATAGATAATGACAGGGAATTTTCGGCAGTTGAAGGTGAAGAGGGTGATGGAGTGATTTTAGAATGTGACCCTAATACAAATCTTATATTCAGTCAGTGTCCAATGATACCAAGTATAAGATATAATATAAAAAAAGGCAGAAATGAAATTACAACTATAATAAAAACTAAGGTTTACTGATAAATATTAGTTTTTTTACAGTGTTTTGCGATATTTAACAGACTATGTTAAAAATTATTGTGGAATAAATAAATGTAATTAAAACCTGAATTAATTTAGATATTATGTATAATTTAAAATCTATGTCACTATGATTTATCATACTCATTATTTGAGCATGGATTGAAAGCCCGCACCATGATATAAGACATGTGGAAGCAATAAGCTGATGTTTAAGAGGGGCGGAGCAGGTGCTGATAATATCTATACCATTTGTAATTTCGATGATACCTAAAATAAAACCTTTAAATAAATCGAAGTTTATATTAAAAATTTTTAATATTGGCGAGAGAAAATATTCTAAAATTGGAAATATTGGTGTAATTTGAATTAAAGAAGAAAGTACACTGAACAATATTACAAATCCACCTATTTTTACTATAATTTCCATACTATTGTTTACGCTATCTCCTAAAATAGTTCCAAAGGATTTGAAATTTTCTTTTCGGTTTTTTATCTGTGAATTATAGGCATTAAAAAATATATTTCCTGTGGAAGAGGTTGTTTTATTTCGTTTTTCGTAAAAGCTAAAGATTAAGCCGGTGGAAAAAACAGCCGCATATATAATGAGCATTATGTAAACTCCTAATGATGGACTATTGAACATATTTGCTGCAACAGTTCCGAGAATAAAAAGAGGAGAAGAATTATTACAGATACTCATAATTTTTACAGTATCATTATGTGAAAGCTCTTGCTTTGCTCTTAAATCGGCTGTAATTTTTGCTCCCAAAGGACAACCTGATATAAGTCCCATAATACAAGGGAAAATTCCTTTATTTGATATATTGAAAAGTTTTTGGAAAACATTTTCAAGTAAAGTACCAAAAAAAGCTATTCCACCTATCCCTATGAGAATATTTGAAGCAATTATAAATGGCAGAAGTGAGGGGATAAGCTTGTTGTACCAAAGAAGTAGCCCGTGTTTTGCGGCTTCAGTACATTCCAGAGGATTTGAAAATATTCCGATTATAAAAAGTAGGGTGAATATTGTTAAACATATTGTAGAAAATTTTAAGGTTTTCATTTTATTCTCCTTTAAAAATATAAAAGTTTTACTAATCTATTTTTTATAAATTTATGAATAAATTAGTAAAAATATACTGATAATAGTTATATGAAAAAAAGATTTGCATTATATGGAGCATTAGGCTGGATACTTGAAGTAATATGGACGGGCTTGGGGTCATTTATGAAAGGTGATATCAGTTTGGGGTGTTATACTTCAATATGGATGTTTCCTATCTATGGATTGGTTGTATTTTTTGAACCGATATGTGACGTTATAAAACGATGGAATATACTGCTTAGAGGAGGTGTATATACACTTTGCATATTTGTGGTGGAATATGCAACAGGAATGTTGTTAAGAAAAATAACAGGTGTATGTCCATGGGATTATAGTGCAAGTAAGTACCATATTAACGGAATTATCAGGCTAGATTATGCACCGGTATGGTTTGGTGCAGGATTATTTTTTGAAAAAATTCATAGATTAGTTGTTAAAAAAATTCCTCTCTAATTAAATATTATTGAGATGATTAAAGTTTAAGAAAAAATTATTAAAAAAATATATTTAAACCACTTGAAAAGTTAAAAAAATTAAGTTATAATATTTTTAACGCAAAGGGGCGTACTTCAAAGGTGAGGTACGTTCTTTTTTTATGGACATAGAGAAATTAAGGAAAAGAGGTTTTGGGTATGGATAAAATTGATAAAATGCTTATATCACTTGTACAAGAGAATGCAAGAACACCATTAAAACAGCTTGCACAGAAAGTATTTTTATCCTCTCCGGCTGTGTCTGCACGTTTGGAGAAACTTGAAAAAGAAGGAATTATAAAAGGTTATATGGCAATTATTGATCCAATAAAGCTAGGGTATCATATAACAGCATTTATTAATTTGGAGATGTCACCTAAACAGAAGCCAATATTTTACCCGTTTATAAAAGCCTGTCCGAATGTTATAGAGTGCTGTTGTGTTACGGGTAATTATTCTATGCTTGTAAAGGTGGCATTTAGGAGTACAGTGGAATTAGACAGATTTATAGGACAACTACAAAAATTTGGGAATACTTCAACTCAAATAGTTTTTTCAGTACCTGTTTCTCATAGAGGAATAAATATAGAAGAAGCAGATGCTTCAGAAAATATTGTATAAATATATTATTTAAGAATAATTTTTGCATTTTACCTTATAAAAAAGAAAAAATATTGCATAAATTTATTTGACTTTAGAAAAATATACTAGCTTTTAAATAAATAGTATGCTATAATATAAATAAGTTAATGGTTTTGTGTGGTGATTGATATAATTTATTGCAAAAAGGAAACCATTAAGTATTAACATTAATTTTTACAGGAGGTAATTTACGATGGATTATTTAAAAAATTTCTCTCTTGAGGGAAAAGTTGCTTTGGTAACAGGAGCTTCTTATGGAATTGGTTTTGCAATAGCAAAAGCATTACATGGAGCAGGAGCTAAGATTGTTTTTAATGATATCAAACAGGAATTTGTAGACAGAGGTTTAGCAAGCTACAAAGAAGCTGGCATTGATGCGACAGGTTATGTTTGTGACGTAACAGATGAAGAAGCAGTAAATGCTATGGTAGCACAGATTGAAAAGGAAGTAGGAGTTATTGATATTCTTGTAAATAATGCAGGTATTATTAAACGTATTCCTATGTGCGAAATGACAGCAGCAGAGTTCAGACAGGTTATTGATGTTGACTTGAATGCACCATTTATTGTAGCTAAAGCAGTTATCCCATCAATGATTAAAAAAGGTGGCGGAAAGATTATAAATATCTGCTCTATGATGAGTGAGTTAGGACGTGAAACAGTATCTGCTTATGCAGCTGCTAAAGGCGGTCTTAAAATGCTTACAAGAAATATTGCATCTGAATATGGTGAATTTAATATTCAGTGTAATGGTATAGGACCTGGATACATAGCTACACCTCAGACAGCTCCACTTAGAGAAATTCAGCCAGATGGTTCAAGACATCCATTTGACCAGTTTATCATTGCTAAGACTCCAGCTGCACGTTGGGGAGAAGCAGATGATTTAGGAGGACCAGCAGTATTTTTGGCTTCTAAAGCTTCAGACTTTGTAAATGGACATGTATTATATGTTGATGGTGGTATCTTGGCTTATATTGGAAAACAACCTAAATAATAAAATATTTTGATTTTAATTGCCTGTGATTAGGATTTCCCTAAGAGCAGGCAATTTTTATGAAATAATATTGTTTAAATTTGATTTTGTAATTTTTTAAATATATTTAAAAGATGTTGAGTTTGAATTTTGTTAATATTACACAAAGGCATTTGTGGTATTTAGATAAAAAATCTAAATAATGCTGGTAAAACATTTACAAAATAAAAAAAATAATATATACTATTTCAAGTTGGATAATGTTGTTAAGCATTTTCTACAAATTTTTAAAGGAGGAAAAAATATGGAAAAAAGAATTAAGTCAGCAATAGCTTATATTTTGTCTATATGTATGGTATTTACATCTATGGCAAATGTAAATGTTGTGACAGCATTCGCAGGTGAAACATCATCTCAAGAGCTTACTTTAAAACTTAATAATGTTTTAGATGGCGAAACAGTTTATACAGATGTTTCATGGAATTATCTAAGTAATTCTGTAAATTATTATGTTTACAGAAAAGATAGTGGTGATTTTTCTACAATAGCTAAAGTAGAGATAGCCAATATAGCCGAAGATAGTTCTGTTACATATGTGGTATATTATGGAAATGATTTATCACAAAAAGAGAACAGGGAAGATGTCAAGCTTAATTATAAGGATAAAGACGTTACTTTAGGTACTGAATATACTTATAAGATTTCAGCATGGACAGAAGAAGGAGCAGTTGTAAAAGAAACCACAATAATTTCGGCTAAACCAGCTGCAAAAGCCCCTGAAAATCTTGAAGTTGAATCAATAACAGGAGGACATGACTTTACGGCAAATAAACGTTATAGTGCTGTAAATCTTACATGGGAAGAAGTAGCGGATGTATCAGGCTACAATGTATATCTTGTAAATGGTTCTGATTATCAGAAAGTAAATACAGAACTTATTACTTCAAATTCATATTCAGCTTTGACATATGAAGTAGATGCAGAGCAGACAGTTACTTATGTAGTAAAATCAGTAGCAGGCGATAAAGAGTCCGATGCTTCAAGTGAAGTAGAAGCTGTATTATATCCACAGTTGGCATTTGATATAGAAGTTAAAGGTTCAAATAATTTGACAGATGGTTATACAGCAGTATATGCAAATCCTAAAAATAAAACAGGTGGAACGGTATATACAGATGAACTTGGATATGGATTTGCCAAAGATGTTAAAGGTGGAGGAAGAGTAGGAAAGACAGGTTCTCATAGTTTAATAATAGATGCAATAGTTGCGGCTCATACTTTTAAAGTAGGAAATTTACCTGAAGGTGCAAAGTATAATGTATGGCTTTTAGATGCAGATATGAGAGAAAGCAGTAAATCTTCAACTGGTTTTGAATCAGGTCAGACTACATATACAGTAAATGGAAATACATTTACTGCTGGTAAAGTATCTGGAAATTATGCAGAAAGTTCATGTGTAGTAGAAGTGGGTGAAACAGGTCTTATTACAATAGAAGCAGGCGGAAGTCAGCCAAGAATGGCAGCTTGTATTATAACACCTCTTGAATATAGTGTTCCTAGAAATCTTAAAGTAGAGTCAATAGAAGGTGGACATGATTTTACAGAAGATAAGATTGCTACAAAGATTAATCTTAAATGGAACGAAGTAAGCGGAGTAGATGGTTACAATGTTTACAGAAAGACAGGAGAAGAAGAATTTACAAAGATAAATACTTCTTTAGTAACAGATACTACTTACACAGATAAATTGTATAATGTAGAATCAACACAGCAATATATCTATGCAGTATCAGCAATTACAGGAAGTTCAGAGACAGCAAAATCTGAAACAGATAGTGTAACAGTATATAAGCAGTTGGCGTTTGATATAGAAATTAGAGGTTCAAGTAATTTGACAGATGGTTATACAGCAGTATATGCAAATCCTAAGAATAAAACAGGTGGAACGGTATATACAGATGAACTTGGATATGGATTTGCTAAAGATGTTAAAGGTGGAGGAAGAGTAGGAAAGACAGGTTCTCATAGTTTAATAATAGATGCAATAGTTGCGGCTCATACTTTTAAAGTAGGAAATTTACCTGAAGGTGCAAAGTATAATGTATGGCTTTTAGATGCAGATATGAGAGAAAGCAGTAAATCTTCAACTGGTTTTGAATCAGGTCAGACTACATATACAGTAAATGGAAATACATTTACTGCTGATAAGGTATCAGGAACTTATGCAGAAAGTTCATGTGTGGTTGAAATAGATGAAACAGGTCTTGTTACAATAGAAGCGGGCGGAAGTCAGCCAAGAATGGCAGCGGTAGTATTGACACCGGTATATTTCCGTTCAAACACAGCACCTACTGATATAAAAGCAACTGTTTCAGCGGATTTAAGCAGCGTAACTTTGGATTATAAATTAGATGGTGCAATTTCTTTCAAGATTTACAGAAGTTTGGAAGGAATGGAAAATTATGAGCTTATAGGTACATCTGCTACTACAAGCTATGTAGATAGTACAGTAGAAGTAGGTACAGAATATGCTTACAAATTATCAGCAGTAGTTCAAGATGGTGAAACTGTATTATCTGAAAAGGTAGTTGCTAAAGTATATGATTCAAATGTTGCAAAACCTTCTTTACCATCTGATATTAAAGGTGAAAGAACGACTGGAGATACAGTAACTCTTTCATGGTCAGCAGTAGAAGGAGCAACAAAATATTATGTATATAAAGTGACATCAGAGGGAACAGAATTACTTGATATAATAACAGCAACAAGTTTTACAGAAACAAAATTAAAAGTAGGAAGTATTTATACATATAGGATAGAAGTTGCTAATGCAGGTGGAAAATCAGAGATGTCTTCTGATATAGTAGTAAATCCAATCGTGCCTCCTGTACCTGCGGAAGTAAGAACAAATGCAGTTTCATACAATTCAGTAAGTATTACTTGGGATGAAAGTGAATTTGCAAATGGTTATAATGTTTATAAAGCAGAAACATCAGATGGAGAGTATAAATTAGTTTCTACTACTTCAGAATTGACTTATAGTGAAAAAGATTTAACAGCAAACACAGCTTATTATTATAAGATTACAGCTTATAATGAGGGTGGAGAGTCGGAAAAATCAGCAGAACTTAAAGTTGTTACAAGTGTTGTTCCTGATGTACCAAGTGAAGTTAAAGAATTAAAAGTAACAGCTAAAACAGCTACATCTATAACATTAGCATGGGAAACAGTAATTGGAACAAATATAAAATATTCTGTTTATAGAGCAGATTCAGCAGAGGGTCCTTTTGAAAAAGTAAAAGTGACATCAGGAACAAGCTGGACAGATGAAACTGTGGTTACAGGCAATACATATTATTATGTAGTTACTGTAAAGAACAGTGAAGTAGGTCAGGAATCAGAGTATTCAAATATGGTATCAATGAAAGCTTCAAATGAGGCAATAGTTGCACCAGCTGTACCACAAGGATTGACAGCAGAAGCTTCTGAAGATAATGTAATATTAAGCTGGACAGCAGTAGAAGGGGCAACTTCTTATAATGTTTACAGAGCAATGAAATCTGGAAGTTTCGAGAAGATTGCTTCAGTGGCATCAAATAGTTATATTGACAATATAAGAACAACAGTAGAATATAGTTACAAAGTAACAGCGGTGAATATGGCAGGAGAAAGTAATAAGAGTGATGTTGCGGCAGCTGAAGTAAAAGCAACAGCACAGCCATATAAAGAAGAATATGCTGACAGAGCATTAGTAGCAGTAAAGACTGAAAATGGAGTATTTTTAAGTTGGAGATTGTTTGGTACTGATATAAATGATACATACTTTAATATTTACAGAAATGGTAAGAAAATAAAAGCAACAGGCGATACAAACTATGTAGATACAGAGGGAACTCTTGCAGATACATATAAAGTATCAGGTGTTATAAATGGAAAGATACAGGATACAACAAAAGAAGTATCTGTTTGGTCAGAAGATTATTTTTCTATTAAATTAAATGTTCCTCCAAGTGGAGTTTCAAAATCAGGTGAAGCTTACTATTATAAGGCTAATGATGCTTCAGTGGCAGATTTAGATGGTGATGGAGAATTTGAAATTATACTTAAATGGGATCCAAGTAATTCTCAGGATAATTCTATAAATGGATATACAGGAAATGTATATTTGGATGCTTATAAATTAGATGGAACTCAGCTTTGGAGAATAGATTTAGGTATTAATATAAGAGCAGGTGCTCATTATACACAATTTATGGTATATGACTTTGATATGGACGGAAAAGCTGAAGTAGCCGTTAAGACAGCAGATGGAACGGTAGATGGTTTGGGAAATGTAATAGGTGACCCTACTAAAGATAATCGTGCTTCTAATGGTCATATTTCAAGTGGAAATGAATATCTCACAGTATTTGAAGGTACTACTGGAAAAGCACTTGATACGGTAGAATTTAGCCCTGAAAGAGAAGACCCTAAATCATGGGGAAAATCAAGTGAAAATTATAATAGAGTAAATCGTTTCCTTGCAGCAGTTGCATATCTTGACGGCGAAAGACCAAGTTTTGTAATGTGTCGTGGTTATTATCATAAGACTTGTCTTACAGCTTATAACTTTATAGATGGCAAGATACAAAGAGTATGGGATTTTCGTGCAGATAATGGAACAGAATATGCAGGACAGGGAAATCATGGACTTTCTGTGTTAGATGTAGATGGAGATGGCTGTGATGAGATTATTTATGGTGCTCTTACTTTAAATAGTGATGGTACACCTAGATATTCAACAGGATTTGGACATGGAGATGCAATGCATGTTTCTAACATAAATCTTGATAATGACGGTTATGAAATATTCTCAGTACATGAAGAAAAGAAGACATATAACGGAAAACAAGGTTATTGGGCAGAACTTCACGATGCTAATACAGGAAAAGTTATTTGGGCATTCAGAATGACAGGTGATATAGGTCGTGGAGTAAGTGCTGATATAGACCCTACACATCCAGGAATGGAAAGCTGGTTTAGCAGTAATAGTGCAGATACTAATGAAGAATTAGGTATAACAGTAGATAAGGGAGTAGGATTGGTAGCAGCAGATGGTACGATAGCAAATACAAAAGCTCCAAGTTCAAAGAATTTTACAATTTTCTGGGACGGAGATTTACTTTCAGAACTTTTTGATGGAAGTGAAGCTTCTACTACACCATATATTTACAAACATATGGACATGGAAGGAAATCTTATAAGAGAAACAATAAGAGAATTTGAAGGTACAGATGTAAATAACTCTACAAAGGGTACACCTTGTTTGACAGGAGATATTTTGGGTGATTGGAGAGAAGAAGTAATAGTAAGAAGTGCTGATAATACAGAACTTCGTATTTATACAACTACTTATACAACAGAGCATCGTTTGACAACGTTACTTGAAGACCATGCTTACAGAATGGCATTAGCTTGGCAGAATGTAGCTTATAATCAGCCTCCTCATACAAGTTATTATATGGGTTCTGATATGGAGATAACAACAGCATTTACAGGTACAATAGTAGATGATGTAGAACAAAGTAATGATGCAACTTTAAAATCTCTTGAAATAGCTAAAGTTATTGTAGATTTGACAGCAAAAGAACTTAAAGTAACAATACCATCTGGTACAGAACTTACAGAAGATTTAGTTAAAGCAACAGCAAATAACGAAAAGGCAACAGTATCATTAGAAATATCTGAAAATACATTAACAATAACTGTAACAGCAGAAGATGGAACAATTAAGGTTTATGTTATAGAAGTAGTTATAGAGTCGGATAAAGATGATTCAGATGATAAAGATGATTCAGATAACAAAGATGATTCAGATGACAAAGATGATTCAGATAACAAAGATGATTCAGATAACAAAGATGATTCAGATGACAAAGATGATTCAGATGACAAAGATGATTCAGATGACAAAGATGACTTAAATAATAAAGATAATTCAGATAAGAAAGATGATACAAGTAATAAAGATGAGTCAGAAGAAATAAAAATTGATATTATTGAAGATAAACAAGAAATAAAAGTTGAGTTTGGAGATTTAGAAATTAAGATTGATGGCGGAAGCTTGAAATCAGAACTTGAAAAAGTGGAAGATATAATTGTAACAGTTGCTGACTTTGCTAAAGATTTGGCAGATAAGTTACTTGAAGCAGGTATAAAGATAGGAGAAACATTTGCTAAGCATATATCTGTAAAAGGTAAATATGAAATAAGTTTTGAAAATGAAGAGCCTGTACAAGTAGGAGTAAATATGCCAAAATCTACATATAAAAATTATTCAAAGGTATCTGCTGTAAGATATGATGTGGATGAAAATGGAAATATCAAAGAAGTAAAACTTGGAGGAGAATATGACGCTAGTACAGGAAAATTCAACTTCTATACAGATACCACAGGAAATCTTACAATTAAAGAATTTAATGATATTATAAAACTTTATTTGAATGTAAATAGTAGTACATATACAAATAATGGTGAAATTAAGGAAATGGATATTTCACCAGAGGTAATAAATGATAGAACGATGGTTCCAGTACGTTATATTATTGAAAACTTAGGTGGAGAAGTTGAATGGATTCAGGAAACACAGACAGTTGTATTTTTGATAGATGGTGTTAAAGTTTCTCTTAAACTTGGAGAAATAGTAGAAGGTTATGGAGTAGCACCAGTTGTTAAAAATGAAAGAGTATTAGTTCCATTAAGATATATTGCTGAAAAGACAGGCAGTAATGTACTTTGGATCCCTTCAACAAATGAAATTCAGATAATTAAATAATAATTATTTGTTTTTTAATGTAATAAGAATGAGGAGCAGCAGTGAAGATTAAAAAATTCGCTGTTGTTCTTTTTTATTAATTTTTCAAATTTATTTAATTTTACTCTTGTATACAATAAACATTTTTATTATAATAAAGGTATGACTTGAGTTTTTGTTTTTACAAAAGCTTAAATAATTTTGAAAGGAGATTTTTAAAAATGGGATTTATTGAAACGATAAAAGAAAGAGCAAAAGCAGACAAAAAAACTATTGTATTGCCAGAATCTATGGATAGAAGAACTTGGGAGGCTGCTGAAAAAGTAATGACAGAAGGATTAGCTGACCTTGTAATTATAGGGACTCCTGAAGAAGTAGAAGCAAACAGTAAAGGACTTAAAGTAGATGGTGTAAAAGTTATAGACCCTAATACATCGGAAAAATTACAAGAATATATTGATACACTTGTAGAGATGAGAAAATCTAAAGGAATGACAGCTGAAGAAGCTAAAAAGTTATTGACAACAGATTATATGTATTATGCTTGTATGATGGTAAAATTAGGAGATGCAGATGGTGTAGTTTCAGGTGCTTGCCATTCTACAGCAAATACATTAAGACCATCACTTCAGATTGTTAAGACAGCTCCTGGAACAAAATTAGTTTCAGCATTTTTCTTAATGGTTGTTCCTAATTGTGAATTTGGTGCAGATGGTGCATTTGTATTTGGTGATTCAGGACTTTGCCAAAATCCTACATCAGAAGAATTAGCAGCAATAGCACAAAGTTCAGCTAAATCATTTGAATTATTAGTACAGAAAGAGCCTATCGTAGCAATGCTTTCGCATTCAACAAAAGGCAGTGCAAAACACGCTGATGTTGACAAAGTAGTAGAAGCTACAAGAATAGCTAAAGAAGAAAATCCTACATTAAAAGTAGACGGAGAATTACAACTTGATGCAGCTATTGTTCCATCAGTAGGTCAGTCAAAAGCTAAAGGCAGTGATGTTGCAGGTAAAGCAAATGTACTTATATTCCCAGACCTTGATGCAGGAAATATTGGTTATAAACTTGTTCAGCGTTTAGCAAAAGCAGAAGCTTATGGACCTATTACACAAGGTATTGCAAAACCTGTAAATGACCTTTCAAGAGGTTGTTCAGCAGAAGATATCGTAGGTGTAGTAGCTATAACAGCAGTACAGGCTCAGGCTCAATAATTGTATATAAAAAATAATTATAAAGGAGAATATAAATGAAAGTACTTGTATTAAACTGTGGAAGTTCATCTTTAAAATATCAGTTTATTGATATGGAAAATGAAAATGTTTTAGCAAAAGGTTTATGTGAAAGAATAGGAATTGAAGGTTCGGTTCTTACACACAAAGCAAATGGTTCAGAGAAAGTATTCAATGAGCCTATGAAAGACCATACAGACGCAGTAAGAATGGTTATAGATGCTTTATTAAATAAAGAATATGGTGTAATTAACAGTGTAGATGAAATTTCTGCTGTTGGACATCGTGTAGTACATGGAGGAGAATCATTCAGTGGTTCAGTAGTTATTACAGAAGCTGTTAAGAAAGCACTTGAAGAATGTGTTGCATTAGCACCATTACACAATCCTCCAAACTTAATTGGTATCAATGCTTGTGAAAAATTAATGCCTAATACACCACAGGTTGCAGTATTTGATACAGCTTTCCATCAGACAATGCCTGAAAAAGCATATCTTTATGCAATACCTTATGAATATTATGAAAAATACAAAATACGTAGATATGGTTTCCATGGAACATCACACAGATTTGTTTCAGCAGAAGCAGCTAAAATGTGTGGAAAAGATATCAAAGATTTGAAAATAATTACTTGTCATTTAGGAAATGGGGCATCTCTTGCTGCTATTAAAAATGGTGAAGTAGTAGATACAAGTATGGGACTTACACCACTTGAAGGTTTAGTAATGGGAACAAGAAGTGGTGACTTAGACCCAGCAGTAGTTACATTCCTTATGAATAAAGAAAACCTTGATGTTAAAGGAATTGACAATGTACTTAATAAAAAATCAGGTGTACTTGGTGTATCAGGAGTATCAAGTGATTTTAGAGATATTGAAAAAGCAGCAAATGAAGGAAATAAACAAGCAAAAGCAGCTTTAGATATGTTCTACTATCGTGTAGCTAAATATATTGGAGCTTATACAGCAGCTATGAATGGTGTAGATGCAATTGTATTTACAGCAGGATTAGGAGAAAATAGTGCTTCTGCTCGTGCAGCTATTTGTGAATATGTTGAATTTTTGGGAATTAAGCTTAATGCAGAAGCTAATGCAAAGAGAGGTTCAGCTCTTCAAATTTCAACAGAGGATTCTAAAGTAAAAGTATTTGTAATACCTACAAATGAAGAATTAGTTATTGCAAGAGATACAAAAGAATTAGTAAAATAATTTTAAATATTATTGGGTGCTGCATTAAAATGTAACACCCAATTTTGTCTAATTTAGAATTTAAAAAAATTATTTTAAATAGAATAAAAATTCATTTGATTTTTTTGTTGACAAAACCCGCCGCTATATGTATAATATTTAAAGTGTAAACCTGCAGGGGTGATATTATGCAAATAGATATATTGACCATTAAGAGCAAAAGAAATGCTCAATTAGAGTTTGAACTTACAGAAACTCTTGAAGGAATGGAAACGCATTTAGGTGATGCAGAGCTTAAAGAGCCGATAAATCTTAAAGGAACGATGACCAATTTAGGTAATTGTTTTATTTTAAAGGCAGATATTAAGACTGTGATAGATATGAAATGCAGTCGATGTGCTAAAAATGTGGAATATATAGTAGATATTCCAATTATTGAGAGATTTGTTGGAGATAAGGCAATAGAAGCAGAACTGGAAGAGGACGAAGTTTGGTTTTTTGAAGGCAATGTTATAGATTTAAAAGATGCTGTTATTAGTAGCATTTCTTTGAGTGTGCCTATGAAAATCTTATGCAGTGATGATTGCAAAGGTCTTTGTCCTAAATGTGGACAGGATTTGAATGAATCAGACTGCGGTTGTGATATGACAGAGATTGATCCTCGATTTGCAAAATTGAGTGAGTTGTTTAAAAATTAGGAGGTGTAGAAATGGCTGTACCAAAAAGTAAAACTTCTCATGGAAGAAGAAATCAAAGAAGAGCACAGAACTGGAAAATATCTGCAGCTACATTAGTAGCTTGTCCAAAATGCGGTACATTAATGGTACCTCATCAGGTATGTAAAGCTTGTGGAACTTATAACAAAAAAGAAGTTATAAAAGTAGATTAATTAAAAATGTAAAGGGGCTGTTGTAAAGTGATTTTTAAATTTTACAATAGTCTTTTTTCATATAATTAAATATTTTGTTTAATAAAATATAATGGAATTTGGGAAATTTTTTAGGAGGGTATTTATGAATGAAGATATAATAATTGCAGTAGATGCAATGGGCGGGGACAATGCTCCGACAGAGATAATAAAAGGAAGTATTGAAGCGTTGAAAGAATATCCTGTAAAGCTTATGCTTGTAGGGCAAAGTGATAAAATAGAAGCGGAGCTTTCTAAATATGAATATGATAAATCTAAAATAGAGATAGTACATGCAAGCCAAGTTATAGGAAATGATGAAGTACCTACTTCAGCGATAAGAGCAAAAAAAGATTCAAGTATAGTTGTAGGTCTTAATCTGGTAAAACAGGAAAAGGCACAAGCTTTTATATCAGCTGGTTGTACGGGGGCATTGCTTACAGGTGCAACATTTATAGTAGGAAGATTAAAAGGGGTCGAAAGACCAGCACTTGCGACACTTTTACCTAATAGAAAAGGTTTTTCATTGCTTATAGATTGTGGAGCAAATGTAGATAGTAAGCCTAATTATCTTGTACAGTTTGCAAAAATGGGTTCGATTTATATGCAAAATATAATGAATATAAAAAATCCTACTGTTGGATTGGTAAATATTGGAGTAGAAGAAGAAAAAGGAAATTTTTTAGCAAAAGAAACATATCCTTTATTAAAAGAAGCAAATATAAATTTTATGGGAAATATTGAAGCAAGGGAAATACCAATGGGCAAGGCAGACATAGTAGTATGTGATGCTTTTGTAGGAAATGTAATACTTAAATATACAGAGGGTTTTGCAAAGTCACTTTTAGGAATGATGAAAGATGAAATAACACAGGGATTTGTTTCTAAGATAGGAGCATTATTGATAAAACCTGCATTAAAGAAAATGATGAAAAAACTTGATTATACAGAATATGGTGGGGCACCTCTTTTGGGATTAAATGGAATAGTAGTAAAAACTCATGGAAGTGCAGATGCAAATGCAGTAAAGAATACTATAAAACAGTCATATAATATAGTAAAAACACAAGTGGTTGCGAAGACTTCTGAAATGATAAGTAAAGAAATACAGTAAATATAAAAAGTTAAATTAGGTTTAAGTTTGAAATTTTATACGTTTTTCCTTTAAAAGTATATAAAAATACTTGACGTTTTATAAAGTATGTAATATCATTTATTAAAGAATAGTAAATTCTGTTTTATAAAACTTGAGTAAGCCGTTGGTTGATATATGGACTTACTAAAAGGGGAGTAATAAATTCTATATTTATTTGAGGAAAGGGGGTGTAAAATATGGAGTTTGAGAAAATCAGAAAAATTATAGCAGAACAGCTTCATCATCCTGAAGAAAACATTACAGAAGAAACATCTTTTCAAGATGATTTAGGTGCAGATTCCATAGATATTTTCCAAATAATAATGGCTTTAGAAGAGGAATTTGAATTGGAGATTTCTAATGAAGATGCTGAAGGAATTTCAACAGTAGGCGATGTTGTAGAATATGTTAAAGAACATATAACAGAGTAAAATTACTGTGTTTAGATATACGACAGTTATTTGATAAATGAAATATAAAATATAAGTCCCATAGTATTGGCTTTTTGATTACATAGATATTGGCTGATAGTGGGGCTTATATTTTATGTCTTATAGTTGAATTTTATTAGGAGGTAAAATATGGACATATTAGAATTTGAAGAAAAAATAAATTATAAATTTAAAGATAAAAAATTACTGGAAAAAGCATTTTCTCATAGCTCTTATGCAAACGAAAGTAAAAAAAGAATGATTGAAAGTAATGAAAGACTTGAGTTTTTGGGAGATGCAGTATTAGAACTCGTAATAAGTGAATATATTTATAATCATTATAAAGAAATGCCAGAGGGAGAACTGACAAAATTTAGGGCAAATATTGTCTGCGAACCAACTTTGGCAAAAGAAGCCAGAAAGCTTGATATAGGAAAATTTTTAAAACTTGGAAAAGGTGAAGAAAATACAGGTGGGCGTGAAAGAGATTCTATATTGGCAGATGCTTTTGAATCGGTCATAGGGGCAATATTTTTAGATGGTGGAATAGAAAGTGCCAAAAATTACATACTTGGATTGATGATACCGGTTGCAAAAGAATTACAGAATAGCTTTAGAATTGCTGACTATAAAACTTATTTACAGGAAATTTTACAAAAAGAAAGCAAAGAAACTGTTATATATAATATTATAAACGAAAGTGGTCCTGACCATAATAAAAAATTTGTTGCAGCTGCTTTTCATAAAAATGTTAAGATTTCAGAGGGTGAAGGGAGAACTAAAAAAGAAGCAGAGCAAAAAGCAGCTTATAATTTTTTGAAAAATAATAAAGTAATATAAAAGTTGGGGTGCAAAAGTTATATGTACTTAAAGAGATTAGATATTCAAGGCTTTAAATCATTTCCTGACAAGATAAAGTTGGAATTTAATAAGGGAATAACAGTAGTTGTAGGACCAAATGGAAGTGGCAAAAGCAATATTTCAGATGCTGTCAGATGGGTTTTAGGTGAACAGAGTGCTAAAAACCTGAGAGGAAGTAAAATGGAAGATATAATATTTGCGGGTACGGAAAATAGAAAACCTTTAGGTTTTGCAGAAGTTTCAATGACTTTAGATAATGAGGATAAAACAATACCGATAGAGTATTCCGAAGTTACAGTGACTAGAAGAGTGTACCGTTCTGGTGAAAGTGAATATAAAATTAATAATACAATTTGCAGACTTAAAGACATACATGAACTTTTTACTGATACAGGCATAGGAAAAGAAGGTTATTCTATTATTGGGCAGGGAAGAATAGATGAAATTTTGAGTACAAAATCTGAAGACAGGAGAAATATGTTTGAAGAAGCAGCCGGAATACTTAAATATAAAAATAGGCGAGAAGAAGCTCAAAATAAACTTGACAAAGAACATCAAAATTTGGAGAGAGCAGAAGATATAATTTTAACACTTGAAGAACAAGTTGGACCATTAAAATTGCAATCCGAAAAAGCAAGGAAATATTTGGAACTTAAAGAAAGATTGAAAACCATAGAGATAAATTTATTTTTAATTGATGTAGAGAAAGCAGAAACATTGATTGATAAAAAACAGGAAGATATTGAAATAGTCCAAGAGCAGATAATAAAAGAAGAGCGTAATTATGAAGCGTTGAAATCAGAACAGCAGATATTGAAAGCAGAAATTGAATTATTTGATAAAGATTTAGAAAATCTTCAAAGGGAATTTTATAATATAAATACTAGTATAGCCAATGAGGAAAGTAATATAAAACTTGCTCAAGAGCAGATAAATCATACTCTTCAAGATGTTACAAGAATACAGGCTGATACAGAAAGAAAAAAAGAGCAACTTGAAGTTTCTAAAAAAAGCAGGGAAAATTATTTCTTGAAGATAAAATCTTTAGAAATGCAATATGAAAATAAAACAAAGCTTTTGAAAGAAGCTCAGGAAAAATTTGCAAATTTGAATACAGCTTTAAGTGAAAATGAAGAACTTATACAAAATTATAATAATGATATACTTGATAAAATACAGCAGATTTCTAAAAATACTTCAGATATACAAATAGAAGAAAATACAAAGAAACAATTTATTGAAAGAAAAGGGCAGATAGAAAAGGAAAGTAAGTATAATGTAAGTCAGATAAATGATAAAAATATAAGACTTAAAGTGCTTGAAAAGTCCAAAATTGAGGCACAAGATATAGAAAAAAGGCTTTTAGAAATTGTAAAAAATGCTGAGAATGAAAGAATAGCAGCAGAAAAGAGCTTACAGGAAGAAAAAAGAACTTTAGATTTATTGGAAAGCAATATAAGAAAAGGACAGTCAGATTATAATTATCTTCAAAACACTCAAAAAGAACATAGAGGTTTTAATGAAAGTGTAAAAGTGCTTTTAAAAGCAAAAGAAGCTGAACCTCAAAGATGGAATGGAATAAAAGGTGTAATAGGAGAAATCATAAGAGTTCCGCAGGAATATGAAACAGCGATAGAAATTGCACTTGGGGCAAGTATTAATAATATAGTGACTGAAGATGAACAAGAAGCTAAAAAGGCAATAGAATATTTAAAAGCAAATAAAGGTGGCAGGGCTACTTTTTTACCAATATCTACCATAAGAGCTAGGCTATTTGGAAATGAGAAAGATTTTGCTTTGGCAGAAAACGGAGTTATAGGGATAGCTTCAGAGCTTATAAGTTATGATAAAATTTATGATGAAATTATAAAAAGTATTTTAGGCAGAGTCCTTATAATGGATAATTTGGATAATGCAATTATTTTTTCAAGAAAATACAAGTATGCTTATCGTATAGTAACCTTAGAAGGTGATGTTGTAAATGTAGGTGGTTCTCTTACTGGAGGAAGTAAAGCACAAAATATTGTAAATATATTTGCCAGAGCTAGAGAAATAAAGGAATTAGAAGAAAAAATTACAAATTTAAAACAGCAGCTATTAAATCAAAAAGAAAAAATAGAAGAAATAGAAGAAAATATTGAAGAATTTAATGAACTTGTGGAAGATAAAAAGAAAGAAAAAGAGCAAAATCATATAAATTTGATTTCTATAATTCAACAGGAAGAGCAGACCAAGAAGCTCATAGAGGAAATAGAAGAAAAAGAAATTGACCTTTCGATAGAAAGTAAGCAGTTAGATGAGCAGATTAAGAATAATTTTGAATTTTTGGAAAAACTTAGACAGGCATTGAAACAGGCAGAAAATGATAAAAAAGTAATAGAAAGTAAGCTTGAAGAATTTAAAAGCAATATTCAAATTGACAAAAAGCAAAGAGAAGAACTTTCTGTACAGATAACAGATATGAGAGTTGAAATTTCTTCCTTAGAACAGGATAAAAAATCATCACAGGATAATATAGAACGTATTTCAAAAGAAATAGATGATATTATAAAAGGAATTTCGGCAAATGAAACAGAGATTAAAAGCTTGGAACAAGATAAACAATCAAAAGGTATAAGTATAGAAGATATACAAAAAGTTATAATTGATTACAAGCATAAGAAAGAAGAAAAAGATTTAAAAATAAGAGAAATGCAGCAATTAAAGACTGAAAAAAATAATATTCTTTCACAGAAAGAAACTGAAACAGAAAGTCAGTCGAATACAATATCTTCTTTGAAACAAGAAAATGTAAGATTACAGGCAGACAAGAATAAGATAGAAGAAAACAGAAAAAATTTGTATGACAATATTTGGAATGAATATGAAATAACCATAGGAACTGCAAAAAATTATAAGTTCAAAGAGATTGACTATTCACAGCTTCAAAGAGAAAATAGACAACTTAAATTAGAAATTAAAGACCTTGGAAATGTAAATCTTGATGCAGTTGAAGAATATAAAAATATAAGTGAAAGATATGAATTTTTAGTTGCACAGAGAGATGATATAATTGAGGCAGAAAAAAAATTGCAGGAAATTATTGAAGAACTTACGCAGCTTATGAGTAAACAGTTTAAAGAACAGTTTGAATTGATATCAGCAAATTTTACAGAAGTATTCAGTGAACTTTTTGGAGGAGGAACAGCATATCTTGAATTGACAGATAGTAATAATATACTTGATTCAGGTATTGAAATTATAGCACAGCCACCAGGAAAGGTATTGAAAAATATGATGTTGCTTTCAGGAGGAGAAAGAGGCTTGACAGCAATAGCATTACTTTTTGCAATATTGAAAATAAAACCCTCTCCATTTTGTATACTTGATGAGATAGAAGCAGCACTTGATGATGCAAATGTAAACAGATATGCAGATTATCTTAAAAAATTTGCACAAGTAACACAGTTTATAGTAGTAACTCACAGAAAAGGAACTATGGCAGCAGCAGATATTCTTTATGGTGTAACAATGCAGGAAAAAGGAGTTTCAAAATTGGTGTCTGTTAAATTTGAAGATGCGGTTCTCTAGGGTTTAATTATTTGATGAAAGGGAGTAAATAACTAATGGCATTTTGGGATAAATTATTTAAGAAAAATAAAAATCAAGAGGAAGTAAATGAAGAATTAAATTCTGAACAGAGGGAAGAAGAAAATTTAGAAGTAATAGAGGAAAAAAGTGAAGAAAAAACTGAAATAGCAGAGGAAGAAATAGAAGAAACTACGGAAACAATAGCAGAGAAAGAAATAGAGGAAGCTACGGAAACAATAGCAAAGGAAGAAATGGAGGAAACTACGGAAACAATAGCAGAGGAAAACGAAGAAAATACTGAAATGCTAGAAGAAGAAATTGGAGAAAATATAGAAATAACAGAAGAAGAAACAGAAGAAATACAAGAACCAGCTGAAAAGAAAAAAGGATTTTTTGCAAAATTAAAAGAAGGTCTTACTAAAACTAAAGAAAGTATTATGAATGGCGTAGATAATGTTTTAAGTTCTTTTACAAAGATAGATGAAGATTTATTTGAAGAACTTGAAGAGGCTCTTATAATGTCAGATATAGGTGTTGAAACTACGCAGACGATAATAGAAGGACTTAGAGAAAGGGTAAAAAAGGCAAGAGTTACGGATGTATCAGAAGTTAAGCAACTTCTTATAGATGAAATTACAGAAATTTTGGAAGCTGATGAAACAGAGTTTAATCTTTCATCACCATCAGTTGTTTTGGTTATAGGAGTAAATGGAGTGGGAAAAACTACAACAATAGGGAAATTAGCCAATATATATAAGCAACAGGGCAAGAAAGTATTGCTTGCAGCAGCAGATACATTCAGAGCAGCAGCAATAGATCAATTGGAAGTATGGGGAAAACGTTCAGATATAGATGTTATAAAGCATCAGGAAAATTCTGACCCAGCGGCAGTTGTATATGATGCAGTACAGGCAGCAAAAGCGAGAAAAACAGATGTTTTGATATGTGATACAGCGGGAAGACTTCATAATAAGAAAAATCTTATGGAGGAGTTAAGGAAAATCTTTAAAATTATTGGAAGAGATTATCCAGAAGCACAAAAGGAGGTATTGCTGGTATTAGATGGAACAACAGGACAAAATGCTTTACAACAGGCAAAGGTATTTAAAGAAGTAGCAGAT
This sequence comes from uncultured Eubacteriales bacterium, assembly GCA_964592005.1. Taxonomy (GTDB): domain Bacteria; phylum Bacillota; class Clostridia; order Lachnospirales; family CAZQDT01; genus CAZQDT01. The sequence goes on along the minus strand of CAZQDT010000014.1, from coordinate 1 downwards.
A
>CAZQDT010000013.1:0-23771 GCA_964592005.1 uncultured Eubacteriales bacterium | reverse complement strand
GAATGTACAAAAACTTATTATTTTGTATCATTTTTTTGTTCATGCGTTTTTCCTGTATTTTAATAATTTATCTTGATAATAAAAAGAATTTATGTTTTAATAATTATTTAAGAAACATAATATATTTTTTATAGACTACAATCTTTTTTGTAGATTCTAAATTTATTTTATAAGGAGGAATTTTTAATGGACAAAAATCAAAGAATTGGTCTTGTCGTTGCTGCGGCAGTATTTGTATTTGTTTGCGTTTCCAGCTATTTTACAAATTCTTATGCCCAAACTCAATCTTCTTTAACATTTATTGAAGAAATACTAGGAAATACAAACTACTCTTTGCCACAAGAAGACTTTATTGGTATTGTAAAAGTTGAGGGTGAAATTTCAGAAACTGCATCTACTGATTATTTAGGAAATATCATTGGTTATGACCATGTTACCTTGTTGTCACTTATAGATGATTACAAATTTTCTGAATACAACAAAGGTATCTTACTTTATGTAGACAGTCCTGGTGGTACAGTATATGCTTCCGATGAACTTTATTTAAAACTTAAAGAATATTCTGACGAAACTCAACGTCCTATTTGGGTTTATATGGCTTCCCAAGCCTGCTCAGGCGGATATTACATAAGCATGGCAGCTGATAAAATCTATGCCAACAGGAACTCATGGACCGGCTCTATTGGTGTAATCATAGGTTTAGCAAATTATGAAGAATTGTGTAATAAACTAGGCATTAAAGAAATTTATTATACCAGTGGTGAAAATAAATCCATGGGGGCTTCTTCTCTTCCTGTAACAGAAGAACAAGATAAAATTTTTCAAAGTTTAGTAGACGAGTCTTATGAACAATTTTTAAATATTGTTTCAGAGGGAAGAAATATTGATAAGGATACCTTAATTCCTATTGCAGATGGACGTATTTATACTGCTCAACAAGCTTTAGATCTTAATTTAATAGATGGAATATCTGACTACGAGAATTTTCTTGAATTATTTTCACAGGAATTTGAAAATCCAGTTAGTTACTATGAACCTGATTTTTCAACCGACTTTTTCAGTTCATTTCTTTCATCAATAACATCTCTAAAATCATCTTCTGATTTAGAAACAGCTGAAAGATTGATGAAAAATTCAAGAAATGGGGTGCCTATGTATTATGAATTTATACAAAAATAACAATACTATTCTTGCAGGTTTTTCAGTACGTGCAATGGCTTATATTATTGATTTGATTATTGTTTTAATTATACAAGGCATCATCAGTCTTATATTGCTCATAGTAAATATCTTTACAAATGGTATTTTATATGAACCTTTGTTATTTAAATATTCTGCAAGCAATATAATTCTTTATCTTGCAAGTGCTGTTTATTTTATATTTACAACTTATTCTTCAGGGGCTACTTTAGGTAAAAGTCTTATGAAAATAAAAGTAGTAAATATTGAAGATAAACCTTTAAATTTTGTAGATATACTGTATCGTGAAACAATCGGACGCTATCTTTCTTCTATTTTTTGTGTAGGATATTTAATGGTAGCCTGCTCTAAAGATAATGCAGCTTTACATGATAAATTATGTAAAACAAGGGTAATATATACAAATAATGCTTTCAAAATAATTCCTGATGAAGAAATTATCAACGAAGAACCAGCTTTTGAACTTGAAACTTATGCTCAAATGCAGGAAGAACAAAATACTGAAACTTTTATTTCATCTGAAAACAATGAAAAAGATAGTGAAATCATCTCTGAAACTAATAAAACAACAGCTGATACAGAGAAAGAATAATACTGGAGGAATTTTATGATAGATTTAACTTTACTTACAGACTTCTATGAATTAACTATGATGCAAGGATATCTTAACAGCAATACCTCAAATCAAATAGCAGTATTTGACTTATTTTACAGGAAAAATCCATCGGGCAATGGATATGCCATAGCTGCCGGTCTTGAACAGGCAATAGATTATATTAAAAATCTCAGATTTTCACAAGAAGATATCGACTATTTAAAAAGTTTAAATTCTTTTTCAGAAGAATTTATTGAATACCTAAAAAATTTCAAATTTACCGGCGACATTTATGCTATCCCAGAAGGTACAATAGTTTTTCCAAATGAGCCATTAATGCGAATTAAATCTACTGTTTCAGAAGTTCAACTTATGGAGTCTGCTCTCTTAAACATAATAAACCATCAAAGCCTTATTGCTACAAAAGCTGCAAGAGTAGTATGGGCAGCTGAAGGGGATGCAGTTCTTGAATTTGGTCTTAGACGTGCTCAAGGTCCTGATGCTTCTATTTATGGTGCAAGAGCAGCTATGATAGGTGGCTGTGCAGCTACTTCTAATGTTCTTACCGGGAAACTCTTTGATGTTCCTGTAAAAGGTACTCATGCACATAGCTGGGTTATGAGCTTTCCCGATGAACTTACCGCTTTTAGAGAATATGCTAAAACTTTTCCAGATAACTGTACTCTTTTAGTAGATACCTATGATACCTTAAAATCAGGTGTTCCAAATGCTATTAAAGTATTTTCTGAAATGCGTGAAAAAGGTATTCCTCTTACTTCATATGGAATACGTTTGGATAGCGGAGATTTAGCATATCTTTCCAAAAAATCCAGAAAAATACTTGATGAAGCCGGTTTTAAAGATGCTTCAATCTGTGCCTCAAGTGACCTTGATGAAAATCTTATTGCCGATTTAAAAGGAAATCAGGATGCTAAAATAAATCTTTGGGGTGTAGGTACAAAATTGATTACTTCCGATGATTGTCCATCTTTTGGCGGTGTTTACAAACTTGCTGCACAAGAAGATGAAAATCACAATTTACAACCTAAAATCAAACTTTCTGAAAATCCTGCAAAAGTTACAAATCCCGGAGTTAAAAAAGTTTTAAGACTTTATGACAAAACAAGTGGAAAAATAAAAGCAGATTTGATAACTCTTGAGCATGAACAGTTTAATTCTTCAAATGATTTAACTATATTTGACCCTAATGCCATCTGGAAACGTATGACTTTAAAAGGCGGAAAATATGAAATAAGAGAACTTTTAATTCCTATATTCAAAGATGGTAAATGCGTTTATACTTCACCTAAAGTAATGGATATAAGAAAATACTGCCAACAGGAACTTAATACTTTATGGGACGAATATAAACGTCTTATAAATCCTCATATTATGCCTGTGGATTTATCTCAGGAGCTTTACGATTTGAAACAGAGTATGATTTCAAATATAAGGAGTGAAGAAGTTTAAATATTATTAATTATATACAAATATATAACATTGAAGGAAATAAAAGGAGTGTGAAAATTTTTTAGTTTTTTCACACTCCTTTTTAAAAGCTTTCTACCAAATCATGCAAACTGACTATAATAAAGTGCCGCATATGCTCCTTTCTTTTCAAGCAATTCTTTGTGACTTCCCTGTTCTATAATGTTTCCATTTTCCATAAACAAAATAATATCTGCATCACGAATGGTCGAAAGACGGTGTGCAATAACAAAACTTGTTCTGCCTTTCATAAGTTTTTTCATAGCACGACTTATTTCCATTTCTGTTCGTGTATCAACACTTGATGTAGCTTCATCTAAAATTATAACTGGAGGATTACAAAGGAATACTCGTGCAATGGTAATAAGTTGTCTTTGCCCTACAGATAAATTATTAGCTTCATTATCAAGCACTGTATCATATCCCTGTGGCATTGTACGAATAAAATAATCTACTTTTGCTGCTTTTGCCGCAGCTTTTATTTCTTCCATTGTTGCATCTGGTTTTCCATAAGCAATATTTTCAGCAATCGTTCCTCCAAATAACCACGTATCTTGCAGTACCATACCAAAATTGCTACGCAAATCTTTTCTTGTCAAATTTGTAGTAGAAACACCATCTATCGTAATTTTTCCACCATTGACCTCGTAAAAACGCATAAGCAAATTGATAAGTGTCGTTTTTCCAGCACCCGTTGAACCTACAATTGCAATCTTTTGTCCTGGTTTTGCTGTAAAATCAATGTTTTTCATCAAAATTTTATCAGGTGAATATCCAAAACTTATATTATGAAAAGCAATTTCTCCTTTAGCATTATTTAATGAAACAGGATTTTCTGTATCTTTTACTTCTTCATCAGCATCAATAAAGTCAAAAGTTCTTTCTGCTGAAGCAAGTGCTGATTGCAATGAATTTATCATATATGATGTTTCCGTCAAAGGTTCTGTTGCTATGTTTATATATTGGAAAAATGCCTGAGTAATACCGATTGTCATTTTTCCCTTAATCATCCACGAGCAGGCAATCAACATAATTACCGCCTGAGATATCCTTGAAAGTAATCGTATCAAAGGATTAACACAATTTTGCAAAAAATCTGCCTTTCTGGTAGACATACGAAGCTCATCAACCGCTTTATTTACTGTTTCAATACTTTTCATTTCGTGATTATATGCACGAATAACATCTCTTCCAGTATAATATTCTTCTACAATTCCAGTAAGATATGCCAACCCTTCTTGCCTTTCAGCAGAAGCTTCAAGATTTTTCTTTGAAATCAATTTTGTAATTAAAAGACTGATAACAGTGAAAACAAGAAAAAGGATTGTAAGTATCGGACTGTAATAAAACATAAATGCAAGTGCTCCTATAAGAGTTCCTATCGCTGTTATAAATTTTAAAAGTCCGGTTTGCAATGTTTCCGAAACTTTATCAAGGTCACTCGTGACACGACTTAAAATTTCACCGGGTTTGTTGCCATCAAAAAAACTCAAAGGCAATTTGTTAAGTTTTTGGCTTATTTGCTCACGAAGGGTCAAAATAAGTTTTTCGGCAACACTTGCCATCAAATAGCCTTGTAAGAAATAAAATATTCCCGTCAGTATATACATTATACAAAGAGAAAACATATCTCTTCCCAGAGAATTCCATGGCATCGAAAATTTTATACCATTTGCAACACAATGCCTGATATTTTCCAAAAGATAATCTATAACACTTGCACTATAATACGGAGTATATATCGTCAATATAACATATATAACAATACAAATACCAACTATACTTAATCTGATACACTGATTTTTAAGTTGACTAAATAAGCGTATTGCAGTTTTAGTCGCACTTTTAGGCACTTCTTCATCAAAATCTACTTTATTTTTTTCATCACTCATTTTCGTCTGCCTCCTTTGTTTGAGAATCAAATATTTCTTTGTAAACAGGACAGTTCTCTAAAAGTTCTTCATGCTTTCCCATACCGACAGGCTCACCTTCATTAAGAACAATAATATTATCAGCATGGAGAATAGTGCTGATACGCTGTGCTATAATTACCACTGCCGCATCTTTTGTTTCAGGTATAAGTGCCTTTCTGAGAGCTGCATCTGTTTTAAAGTCCAAAGCAGAAAAACTGTCATCAAATATATAAAGTTCTGGTTTTTTTACTAAAGCTCTCGCTATCGAAAGTCTTTGTTTCTGACCGCCCGAAAAATTTGTCCCACCTTGTGCAACAAACGAATTTAATTTATCAGGAAGTAACTCAACAAAATTTTTTGCTTGTGCAATTTCAAGAGCATGCCAAAGTTCTTCTTCTGTAGCATCAGGATTTCCATATCTTAAATTTTCAGCAATAGTTCCTGAAAATAACCACGCTTTTTGTTGTACAAATGATAAATGTTCACGTAATTGATGTTGTGACATTTCACGAATATCTATACCATTTAACAACAACTTTCCATCTGTTACTTCGTTAAATCTCATCATAAGCGATGCTACTGTCGATTTTCCACTTCCCGTTCCACCTATAATAGCAGTTGTTTCTCCTCTATTACACTCAAAATTTAAATTTTTAAGTGTATATTCATCTGCATCAGCAAAATGGAACGAAACATTTTGAAAAGAAAGAACAGCTTTCTTGTTTTTTTCTTCATCTACAAACTTATCTGTTTTATCTGCAATCGTTGGAGAAAAATCAAGCACTTCACCAATACGATTGCAACATTCTAATGCACGAGGCAGCGTAAGTATTACCATCTGTGCCATCATTAAAAAAAATAATGAAAGCATTGCATATTCAATAATTGCAGTTATATCACCTATTTCAAAATATCCCTCAGTAATTCTTGCTCCACTAAGATAATATACAATTACTATAAACATATTAACAGCAAAAAAAGATACTCCATCAAGAATTGTAAATTGTTTATTTACCTTTATTGCTGTCTTGGCATAACTTCTAAATTCATTACATAACCTTCCTTCCTCGTGTTGTTCTTTATTGAAAGCACGTATTACACGCACTCCAGTAATATTTTCAAGCAAAACTTTGCTCATTCTATCAAGTTTCTTTTGTAGTTTTTTGAATATCGGAGATGCATTATACATAATAAATGCACAAACGATACTGATAATCACAAGTACCGCAAGAAGTATCAGGCCAAGCAAACCATCTATACGAAACGCAAACACAAGTGATACTATAAAAATAAATGGTACTGGAAAAAGCATTTGAAAACAGTTTCCTAAAGCAAACTGGATATTTGTAATATCGGATACAGTTCTTGTTGTAACAGATGCTGTTCCAAATGAACTAAAATCTGCACCTGAAAGACTCATTGTTTTTTTGTAAAGTTCATTTCTCATATCTGCCGCAACCTTTGAAGTTAAATCGGAACAAAAATATGAAGCAGCAATCATTGCCGCACCCGATATAAGAGCAGCTACCAACATTTTTATACATGTTAACAATAGTGCTGAAAAATCTGCATTTTGCATTGTTCCCAAGTTCAACATTTGTGCAGCATACGTAGGAATTATAAGTGCTCCTAAAACATCAATAAAAGCTAAAAATATTGTAAGAAAACATAATTTTTTATGCGGTTTTAAAAACTGTAAAATTACTTTCATAAAAATATTCCCTCCGAAATTTTTTAATTTATAAATAAAAAATGCCCCCAATTCAGTGTATACAAATCTTGTATAACATAATAAACCGAGCGCACTCGACATCTTTTCAACTTTTCCGTTGCGACGGAAAGTTCTCCGATGACAGATATATTTAATTATTCCAGTACCCTAACTCACTTTGGAGGAACACTTTTTTCTAAAACACTTATTTTATCCTTCAATGCAAATATGTATTTCTTTGTTGTAGATAGCATAAGTTCACATTCTTCTTTTGACAAAGTTTCAAAACTTTCACACTCTGTCCTTATAAGTGGAACAATAACTCTTTCAATAAATTTTTTACCATTTTCGGTTGGTTTTATCAATTTATTCTTTTTATTTTCTGGAACAGTTTCCAAAAAAATCATATCTTTTTTCTCTAAATCTTTAAGTGCAGAATTAACTGTTTGCGGAGCAAAAAACCAATCATTACAAAAATCACGTTGAGTAAAATATTCTTCACTTTCCGCTATGGAATAAAGAATCCAATAAGCCATATCTGAAAGTCCACAACTTTTTGCATAATTATGATATACAATATCCATTTCTTTATAAATTTTATTAAATGTTTCCAAATAACTAAGTGTATTCATTTATGGTTTCACCTCCTATTAATCCGAAATCGGATAATATTATAATCCGGTTTCGGATTAATGTCAAGTAGTAAACTATATATTTTAATCAATAAAAAATTTTAATATAAAAATGACCTTGAAACTCTTTCAAGGTCATCATATTTACTGCATATCTACTGATGTTGTCACTTCTGTATTATTTTGTAATGCTTCCTCTGCATTTCTCTTTTCCGCCTGCATATATGAATAATAAATCATCGTTATTGACAATAATATTACCCAAAGCCAAGTATAATCTCTTTTTTTTAAAATATTTTTCTTTTTTCTCATTACTTTACCGCCTTAACATATGAACTATTTATCCATCCTATTTTCTCTGCAATCTTAACTTGATACCATTGTTGAGAATCATCTAATACTGCAAGTCTTGTTCCTTTTGTAAGCCATGTTATTGGCGAATTGCTCACTCCTGCCCCACTTCTCATTGTAAGCATATCAGCAGTTACTTCCACCAGCTTATATTTAGGTTTATTATATATTTCAAGTACTTTATCCACCCAGCCTTGAGTATTTGATAACAAAAATCTTGAACTATAATAAAAATTTCCTTGTACCTGCTCATATTTTTCATTTATCTCAAGATGTTTATCAATTTCTTTAGCAATATTATCTTTATAAATTGCCTGACCTATGTAAAGTTTAACATTTGTACCATTTACTTCATTTGCCCACCAAGCAACCAAAGTTTCATAATCTGTTCTGGAATTGCCAATTTCTGAATAAATTTGCGGAACTATATAATCAATCCAGCCATTTTTAATCCATGTTCTGGCATCTCCAAAGTTATAATAATATGCTTCTGTACCACTGGTGTCAGAACCTGTTGGGTCTGTCTTAGAATTTTTCCATACACTCATAGGACTTATACCAAACTCCACCTCAGGATTTATACTCTTTATCACATTTGAAACTCTCTGTACCATTTCATTTATATGATTTCGTCTATTGTTTGCCACTACTCCGTCTTTATTTTCACCCTCTGGAAGCGGATAATTTCCCGGATAAAAATAATCATCAAAATGTATTGCATCGACATCATAATTCTGCACAATTTCTCTTACAGTATCTTCCAAATGTTGTTTTACTCCCTCAACCTCAGGATTATAATAAAGTGCATTTCCATATGTAATCACCCAATCCGGATTAAGTCTTGCCGGATGATTTTCACTAAGTTTATTTACATCAGTAGTACCTGATGTAGTCACTCGATATGGATTAAGCCATGCATGAAATTCCATACCTCTTTTATGTACTTCCTCTATCATAAATTCCATAGGGTCATAGGTAGGTGCTTTTCCCTGTGTCCCTGTCAAAACTTCTGACCATGGATTTATTTCCGATTTGTAAAGTGCATCTGCTTTTGGTCTTACTTGAACTACAACAGTATTCATACCTGCTTTTTCATAATTGTCAAGCATTTGCAAAAATTCCTGTTTTTGTGCTTCTTCATTATTTTGTTCTTTGGGATAATCCAAATTATAAATTGTAGCAATCCAAACAGCTCTAATATCTTCCTCTTGAGATATTTCAACCACTATTTCAACATCATTTACCACTTCTTGTGCCGCTGATACCATCCTAGGTGAAAAAACCATCAAAAATACTAAAAATAAACTTGTAAATCTCCTCATAAAACCCTCCTAAGCAATTTTCCCCAAAAATTTTACATTTTCTTTTTTATTTATATAAATATTTTAGCATATCTTATACTAAAAAACAATAATCTAAATAATACCTCTCACGAAAAAAACTCATTTCAATAATAAAATAGCCCTAAGTCAGCTATCACCAACTTAAGGCTTTTTATCTCATTATTTTTTCAAAGCTTTAATTCTTTCTAAAGCTTCAATTGTATTTTCTGTTGTACCAAATGCTGTAAGTCTGAAGTAACCCTCACCATGAGGTCCAAAACCTGAACCCGGTGTTCCTACTACATTGGCATTTTCAAGAAGATAATCAAAAAACTCCCATGAAGTCATTCCATCTGGAATTTTAAGCCAAATATATGGAGCATTTACTCCTCCATAAACTTCATAACCTGCTTCTTTAAGTCCTTCACGTATAATTTTTGCATTATTCATATAATAACTTACAAGCTCTCTTACTTCTTTTTGTCCTTGCTCACTATATACTGCCTCTGCACCTTTTTGAATAATATAAGATGTACCATTAAATTTTGTACACTGTCTTCTATTCCACAAAGCATTTACAGATACACCATCTATTACAAGTTCTTTAGGTACTACTGTATAACCACAGCGTGTTCCTGTAAAACCTGCATTTTTTGAAAAGCTTCTAAATTCTATGGCACATTTTTTTGCACCCTCTATTTCAAAAATACTGTGTGGTATATCTTCTTCTGAAATATATGCTTCATAAGCAGCATCGAAAAGTATTACTGCTTTATGTTCTAACGCATAATCAACAAATTTTTTAAGTTGTTCTTTATTAGCAGCCATACCTGTTGGATTATTAGGTGAACATATATATATAATGTCTACATTCTGTGTAGGAACTTCTGGAACAAATCCATTTTCTTTAGTACATTTCATATATACCAAATTGTTCCACATTCCCGACTCCTCATTGTAATCTCCAGCTCTGCCTGCCATTGCATTTGTATCTACATATACAGGGTAAACAGGGTCTGATACCGCTACTTTATTATCTATCGCAAAAATATCTCCTATATTTCCTGTATCACTCTTTGCTCCATCACTTATAAATATTTCATCTATATCTATCTTTACGCCTCTTTTACCAAAATCAACCTCAACTATTTTACTTCTTAAAAAATCATAACCTTGTTCAGGTCCATAGCCTTTGAAAGTATCTGCACTTCCCATTTCATCTACTGCTTTATGAAGATTTTCAATTACTCCTGCCTTTAAAGGTTGTGTAACATCACCAATTCCAAGTCTTATTATTTTTTTATCAGGATTTTGCTCCTTAAAAGCATTTACTTTCTTAGCTATTGTGCTGAATAAATAACTCCCTGGAAGTTTTGTATAATTATCATTTATCTTTACCATCTGTATCTTTCCTTTCTTTTTTATTTCTGCTTAATTACAAATATTTTCACACTTGAATTAAATTTATTATATTATACTTTTTATTTTAAATCAACTCAAATATAAACAACATTCACTAAAAACATCTGATAATTTTTTTCAATACGCAAGTATAATTTCTGCTGTCATTTCCATTTTTAATCCATTATCCATACTTTTTTTCTGTATAAATCTATATGCCGTATTTTCAGTCATATTATATCTATCCATAAGTTCTTTCTTAGCTTCTTGTATCATAAGCTTATCTTTTTCTGTACGTTCTTTTGAAAGATTATTTTTTATATAATTTCTTTCCGATAACTTATCTAACATTTGTACTGTATCTATAAAACTCTGTCTGCTAATAGGCTTTACCAAAGTCAATATTTCAGTATTCTCTGGAAATTCATATTTATTTGAAGCAAGTACCAGCATATCAAATCCCTGCGGTATAATATTATACAGATTATCTGGTGTCATATCTGGAAGAGATGAGCCTAAAACAATTAAACCCTCATCATAATATGAAACACTTCTTCTTACTTCCGTACCAGAATGACATATTACATCTATCCTATAACCAGCACCTGTAAGCATATCTTTAACTGTTTGGCATATTCTTAAACTTTTAAAGGCTAATATTATACTTCTCAAAGTTATGCACCATCTCAAAAATAGTTTTCAATATTTACCCAAATAATTCTTTAATTCCCAATCAGTTATTTGTAAACGATATTCATTCCACTCCGCAGTTTTAGCTTCTATAAATCTTTCAAATATGTACTTACCCATTATTTCTTTAATAAATTCATCTTTTTTAAGTTCTTCTATTGCTTCTGCCAAATTTTGAGGTAGTTTTTCAAATTCTTTATTATCAGTTTCTTCAGGTACAATATTTCTTTTTATACCATCTAAACCTGCTGCTATATAATCTGCAAAAGCTAAATAAGGATTACTGCATGGGTCAGGTGAACGAAGTTCCATTCTGGTTTCTTCATCTTTTATGGTAGATACTCTTAAAAGTGATGATTTACTTTTTTTACTCCAATTTATATTTACAGGAGCTTCATAACCCTCGATAAATCTTTTATATGAATTTACCAGTGGATTGTTTACTGCTGTCATTGCCTTAATATGTTCCATAACACCTGCTATAAAATTATAAGCTGTATGACTTAGTTTATTTCCCATAGGGTCTGAACTGTCAAAAAATACATCTTGCCCATTTTTCTCCATATATAAACAAATGTGCATTCCTGAACCATGTATTCCAAAAACAGGCTTAGGCATAAATGTCGCATAAAGACCGTTTCTCTGAGCTATTGATTTTACCACCATTTTAAATGTCATCACATTGTCGGCAGCTTTAAGTGCTTCTTCTTCATTAAAATTCACTTCATGCTGACCTTTTGCCATTTCATGATATGAAGACTTTATTTCAAATCCCATTTCTTCTAGTGTAAGACAAATATCTCTTCTAGCATTTTCCCCTCTGTCTATAGGTGCAATATCAAAATATCCTGCTGTATCATGTGTAATATTTGTAGGCTTGCCTTCATCATCTGTATTAAAGAGAAAAAATTCACATTTAGGCTCTATTTTAAAAGTATATCCCATTTTCTTAGCTTCTTTTAATACTTTTTTTAATCTGTATCTTGAATCTCCTTCAAAAGGTTCTCCATCTTGCGTATAGAGATTACAGATTAATCTTGCAACTCTTCCTTGTTGTGGTCTCCATGGAAATATAACAAAACTATCCAAATCAGGTCTTAAATACATTTCATCTTCTTCAACCCGCATAAATCTTTCTATCGAAGAACTGTCAAACATATACTTGTTATCCAACACCTTGCAAAGTTGGCTTTTATTAACTGCCATATTTTTAAGATTTCCTAAAATATCCGTAAATTGCAACCTTATAAATTCAACGTCTTCCTCCTCTACCATATTTATAATATCTTCCTTAGAGTATTTTGCCACATTCATTCCCCCAAACCAACATAAGTTCTAAATTATGCTATCAAATAATTTTTTTATGCTCTAAAAATTTTTTTCATAACTATTCCATCTCTTTTAATACCATTTTCAGAGAAAAAATCTTTAATTCTATCAGTTTCAGAAAAACCTTTTTTTATATATATTTTTTTGGCATTTTTCCAACTGTCACATACCAATAAAACACCTTTTTCCACTAAAGGATATTTTTCAGGTATATAATCAACAATATAATCAAACAATATATGTCCTAAACCTTTTCCTCTGACTTCCTTTGATAATGCAACTGATGATATATATAATTGTTTTCCATCTGGAATATGTGCTTTTTGTATATCATGCCCCAATTCAAAATCTGTATTATCATTCCATATTTCACAAGATATGTATCCTATTGCTTTTTCATCTAGCGTTAAAAGCCAAAAGCCATCATTAAAAGTTTCTATTCTTTTTATAAAGGTCTGCTCACTTTCTCTTATATCATAACTAAAACTTTCATTTTCAATAGACATAATTGAGTTTATATCAGATAAATTTGCTTTTCTTATATTTAAATTCATAAAAATTTTTCCTTTCTTAAAAATATAAAAATGCTGCTGTATCTAATCAATACAACAGCACACATAATATATAAAATCTATTACTTACTTGATTTCATATTTTCTATAAACTTATCAAATAAATACTCTGTATCTTTAGGTCCCGGACAAGCTTCAGGGTGGAATTGTACTGAAAATGCTTTCTTTCCAATATATCTTATACCTTCTACTGTTTTATCATTTACATTGATATGGCTTACTACTGCCACTTCAGGGTTTAAAGTTTCTGCATTTATCATATATCCATGATTTTGAGATGTAACATATATTTTATTTTCATCTAAATCTTTAACTGAATGATTTTCTCCTCTATGACCATATTTAAGTTTTGTAGTAGTTGCTCCATTTGCAAGTGCCAAAAGCTGATGTCCCAAACAAATACCAAATATAGGAATTGACGTCTGTGATATTTTCTTAAGCTCTTCAATAGCAACAGGACAATCTTCAGGATTTCCTGGTCCGTTTGAAAGCATTATACCATCAGGATTAGTTTTAATAATTTCCTCTGCTGGTGTATTATAAGGATATACTGTAACATTGCAGCCTCTCTTTACAAGAGATTCTATTATACTTTTCTTTGTTCCATAATCCAAAAGTGCTACATTATATTTTCCATCTTTGCCAAATTTCTCTACTTCTTTTCTGCTTACTGTACTTACATGGTCATGTGGAACACCTGCTACTTTAATCTTTGCTACTGCTTTATCAACATCTACATTTTCTTCTGTGGTAATTAAACCCATCATAGTTCCTTTTTCACGTAATATTTTTGTCAAAGCTCTTGTATCAATACCTACTAAAGCTGGTATATCATATTTCAATAAATAATCATTCAATTTTCCTTTGCTTCTGAAATTATTTTCATGTTCACAAATTTCTCTTGTTATAAAAGCTGATACCCAAGGATGTTCTGATTCATTATCTTCTTCCATAACTCCATAATTTCCCATCAAAGGATAAGTCATAACAACCGCTTGTTTTACAAAAGATGGGTCAGTAAGAGTTTCTATATATCCACCCATACCTGTTGTAAATACAATTTCACATATAACTTCTTCTTTTAATGAGCCCATTGCTGTGCCTTCAAATACAGTACCATCTTCCAATATTAGAGTTCTTTTCATAAACTTTTTGACCCCTTTCTCAGAGTATATTTTAAATAAGTTTGATTTTGTTCTCTAATCCTTTATTATATACTTATTTATCCAAAAAATCAACATTTTTTTCAATTGTTACAATCTTTTTTGATAAACCTTTAACATAAGGCTAAATATTATTATCATAACTATCATCATAATAATAGCTCTATAATCTCTCATTGCTATTATTATCGCTAATGCTGAAAGTGCTATGGCTATACAGTACATAATCACTACTGCCTTTTTAGGACTGTACCCTCTGTCTATAAGCCTATGATGCAAATGTCCTCTGTCTGCCTCCATTATAGGTTTTCCATTTGCAATTCTTCTTACTATTGCAAATGTAGTATCAAAAATAGGAAGTCCTATTGCAAGTACTCCCACTACTACGGCAAGTGCAGCATACGTTTTGAAAACTCCTAGTATAGAAGTAACTGCTAATATATATCCCAAAAAAGTCGAACCTGTATCTCCCATTATTACCTCAGCAGGATTAAAGTTTCTTGGAAGAAATCCAAGACATGCACCCGCAAGTGCCATAGTAAAGAATACCGATAACCCACTTCCTGTTGCCATACACAATATTGTAAGACAAACTGCCGCAATTGCCGAAAGACCCGCTGCCAATCCATCTAATCCATCTATAAGATTTACCGCATTGGTTATACCAACAATCCAAAGAATAGTAACCGGTATACTAAGTATTTCAAGCCTTGACATAAAAGGCCAAAATACAATATCTATCTTAACTCCAAAAAGTATAGGAACTATTGCCGCTACTATCTGCACTATAAATTTAGGTTTTGCTTTAAGTTCATATATATCATCAACCATACCAAGCACTACTATTATTATTGCACCTATCAATATTCCGATGCATTCCTTGACTTCAAAATCATCTACAAAAGGCATAAATACAAGTATTGAAAGCATAAAACCCAATACTATTGCTATACCACCCATTCTAGGAATAGGCTCTTTGTGCATTCCTCTTGCTTTAGGCTTGTCTATCGCTCCTACTTTCTTGGCAAACCATATACTAAATGGTGTGGTTACAAGCGAAATTACAAATGAAACTGCAAATATTATTATATACAATGACCAATTATGTTCCAAAATACTTCACCTTAATCCTCTATTTGATTAATCCTTCTTATATGTCTTTCATCATTAGAAAATTTAGCATTTAAGAAAGTATCCACTATTTCAACTGCAAGTCCTTCTCCTATTACTCTTGCTCCCATTGCCAATATATTTGCATTATTATGTTCTACGGTAGCTTTAGCTGAAAAACAATCATGACATAATGCAGCTCTTATTCCTTTTACTTTATTTGCCGCTATGGATATACCTATTCCCGTACCACAGATAAGTATTCCCTTTTCACATTCTCCACTTACTACTGCATTTGCCACTTTTTTAGCATATACCGGATAATCGCATGAATTTTCATCATAACAGCCATAATCTTTATACTCTATATTCTTTGACTCCAAATATTTTATAACTGCCTGTTTTAACTTATAACCGCCATGGTCACTACCTAAACCTATCATTTTAATTTTTCCTTTCTTTAGTTATTATTTGCACTTTACACAATCAAATCTGACAAAATTTCTATACATTTACTCAATTGTAAAATACATTTTCTATGTTCTTCAATATCTTTATCATAAGGGTCTTGTATATCTGATATGTCAGATTTTGTATATTCTTTTAGTGTAAATATTTTTCCCCGCAACTTTTCATCTTCCACAAGTCTGTTCAAAAAAATTTTATGCTGTTGTGTCATTGTAAGTACTAAATCACATTCTTCAATATCATCTTTAGTTATCTGCTGTGCTTTATGATTTATACAATCATATCCATTCTCTCTAAGTGCTGTCAAACTATTCAGCGATATACTATTTGGAAAATACACTGCTATTCCTCTGGAAATTACCTTTACATTTATATTTTTCTTTTTAAATATGTCTTCAGCAATAACTTGTGCCATAGGTCCTCTGCAAATATTTCCTGTACATACAAATACAATTTTTTTCATAAAATCTTCCTCTATGCTTTTATAATATTATAAGCTGCTGCTTTTTCAAGCCTATTCATTATTGCAGCATTTATATTATCCTCTGAAAATGTTTCAGAATATACAACATCTATTCCCAAATAATCAAATTTTCTAAGAAGTTTAAACAAATTCGCTGCTATTGTTTCAGGTTTTTCTCTATCTCCTGCAACAAAAACATTTTCACATAAATAACTATCTTTTGTCTGCTCTGTTGCCATTACTCCTACTTTTTTACCCTGCTGTTCAGTTTCTTTTACAAGAGAGTTGATTTTTTCAATAACCTTGTTTTGTTCTCCTTCTACAAGCACAATCTTTGCTTTAGGTGAATAATGTTTATATTTCATACCTGGAGCTTTAGGTTTAAAATCTCCTTGTGGCTTTTGCTGTATTGCTGGGTCAATTTCTACTTTACCCACAGCTTTTAAAATCATTTCTTCTGTAACTTCTCCAGGTCTTAATATAATCGGAACATCACCTGTAACATCAACTACCGTAGATTCAAGACCAAACTCACAAGCTCCACCATCTATAATCATATCAATCTTACCATCTAAGTCAAATTGCACATGTGAAGCTCTTGTAGGACTAGGCTTGCCTGAAGAATTCGCACTAGGTGCAGCTATTGGAGTACCCGCTTCTGAAATAAGCCTCTGTGCCACTTTATTTACCGGAAATCTTATTGCTACCGTATCCAGCCCACCTGTAATACAATCAGGTATTATAGGTGATTTTTTAAATACCATTGTAAGCGGTCCGGGCCAAAATTTTTCCATAAGTGTATATGACATTTCAGGTATCTCTCTGACTAAAAGCATCAATTGATTTATACTTGATATATGAAGTATAAGTGGATTATCAGATGGTCTTCCTTTCGCTTCATATATTTTCTTTGCTGCTTGAGGATTAAGTCCATCTGCTCCCAAACCATATACCGTTTCTGTCGGAAATGCTACAAGCCCGCCATTTTTTATAATATCTGCTGCTTTTTTTATAACCTCTTGTTCAGGATTTAAAGGATTTACTTTTTCAAATATAGTATTCATAAATACACTTTCTTTCTATTTTTTTCCACAACACTGTTTATACTTTTTACCACTTCCGCATGGACATGGGTCATTTCTTCCAATTTTTTCACCTTTTACAATAGTTTTAGATTTCCTCTGCTGCAAATAAAGTTCTTTTCTCTTTTCTTCACTCAAAATATCATTCCACTGAGGTAAATTATAGAGATGGTCTGCCTTATATTCAACCATTTCTTTATAAAGCTTTTCAAAATCTATATTAAGTACAATTTCTGAATTTTCATCAAGAGCGTCAAGATTTACAGCCTGAGGCAATGCTCCGCTTATACCATCTAAAAAACCGCAGAAAAATTCATTTGACATATCATATTTTTTTGCAAGTTCAGATAAAACACCTTTCATTTCAGATATCTTATTTCCTAAAATATCTTCATATATTTTCTGCTCTTTTAATAAATAATCTGCCCAAAAAAGTTCTTCATCTTTTTTACTTCTTTTTTGAAATGCTGTTTCCTGCCATCTTTCTTTTAAATTCATCAAAAAAATCTCCTTTATATTTTTATTAATATTATTTCCTTAGTAAACCACATCTAAGGTATTTTATTATAAAATCACTTTAAAATCAATATTTATTATAAAATTTTAAATATAATCTTTCCTATTCTTCCCTTTTCAATACTACAATTTCAATACTTTCTGCTATTTCCTTTATTTTTTCCAACAAATCATTTTCTTTAGGAATTACTATATCTTTAGGTCTTTCTCCTACAACTATACAAGTTATTTCATTTTCTTTTATAAAATCAATTATTACTTGTCCTACATCTTCACCACATAAAGCGTGTATCTGCCCACCATGTTCTGAACCATACTGATATAGTCTCTGCAAAAGCTTTGGTGCATCTTCATTAAAAAATATATTATCTCCTTTTTGAACATGAAGGATATGAAGCTCTGCATTTTTTTCTTTAGATACTTCCGTTCCCTTATCAATAAGTCTTTTGCTATTGGTCTGTGCTGTAATACCCACCAAAACCTTTTCCATTCCATTTCAACTCCAATCTTATATTTAATTTTTTCAATAAGATAATATCATAAATCCTCAAAACTTTCTACAAGATTGAAAAAAAATATAATTCTTTTTAATCTTTATTTCAAATCAAATAAAAATATTGTAAATTCAAGTATTTATGGTATAATTAACTTTAATAATTAAAGATTTTTAATATTTAATTATCAAAATTTGTGAAAGGAGGAATTTTATGGTTTATGTTTATATTATTGCAGCACTATTTATGCTCGGTATGATTCTTCTAAGTATTGAATTACTTGTTCCGGGTTTTGGTGTACCTGGAATATTGGGATTAATTTCATTATTTAGCTCAATAATTATTACTTTTATTGTCTATCCTTTTTATGGAATATTTATGCTTATAGCTGTTATTGCCGTTGCCATAGCTCTTTTCTTAATAATCAAAAAAATCTTATATCAAAAGCAAGCCTATAATCAGCTTATTTTAAAGGACTCGGTTTCTATGGAAAAAAGCGAATTTGAAGATTTAAACTGTTTTCTAGGAAAAGAAGGCATCACGCTTTCGCCTTTAAAACCTTGCGGAATGGCTGATTTCAAAGGTACGAGAATAGAAGTATATTCTACTGGAAAATATATTGATTCAGATGTAAAAGTAAAAGTTGTTGAAATATCCAAAAACAAAATTTTAGTTGAAGAATTAAAAGAACTTAATCATAATTAATTTAAGGAGGCTATTTTATGGGACCAATGATTATATCTTTTATTTTAATTTTTTTAATAATACTTTTTTCAAGCATTATACCTGTACGACTTTGGATTTCTGCTAAAGCATCAGGTGTTAATATCGGCATTTTTACATTAATTGGTATGAAATTAAGACGTGTAAGACCTGACAGAATTATCAATCCATTGATTAAAATTACAAAAGCTGGTATAAATATTGATATAAATCAGCTTGAATCACACTTTCTTTCAGGTGGTCATGTAGACAATGTTGTAGATGCTCTGATTGCCGCACATCGTGCAAATCTTGACCTTTCTTTTGAAAGAGCAGCAGCTATCGACCTTGCAGGGCGTAATGTATTTGAAGCTGTAAGAATGAGTGTTACACCCAAAATTATTGAAACACCATGGATTGCAGCAGTTGCAATAGATGGTATTGAAGTAAAAGTAGTTGCACGTGTTACAGTTAGAACTGACCTTGCTAAACTTGTCGGAGGTGCTGGAGAAGATACAATCATTGCCAGAGTTGGCGAAGGCATTGTAACTACTGTTGGTTCTTCAGCAAGCCATAAAGCAGTACTTGAAAATCCTGACCTTATTTCAAGAACAGTCTTAGCTAAAGGTCTTGATAATGGTACAGCTTATGAAATTCTTTCCATAGATATAGCTGACGTAGATGTAGGACGTAATATAGGTGCTCACCTTCAGATTGAACAGGCTGAAGCTGATAAACAGATTGCTCAAGCTAAAGCAGAAGAACGTCGTGCAAGTGCTATTGCATTAGAGCAGGAAATGAAAGCCAAAGTACAGGAAATGCAAGCTAAAGTAGTAGAAGCGGAAGCTGCTGTTCCTCTTGCACTTGCAGAAGCCTTAAAAAACGGAAATATCAGTGTAATGGATTACTACAATATGCAGAATATGCAAGCTGACACTCAAATGCGTAAAGCTTTAAGCGGAGAGTCCGGTGAGGCAAAATGCTAACAGCAAAACAACAAAAATTAAAAGAAGAACTCAAAAAAAAGCATAAAAACAAGTTAAATAAATCTAAACAAACTACAAAAAACAATCCACCTACTGATAAAAATAGCAAAGTCGATATATGTGAAGCAGATTGTATTTGTGAAGAAATAAAAGAAAAAAACAGTATAGAAGTAAAAACAGAACTAAAAACTCCTTTCACTTTTTCTAAAAATCCAATAACAAACATTATGTTATTAGGAGATGTTTTAGGTACACCAGCTTTCAAAAAGAAATACAAAAGATAAAAATTACCACAAACTCCAAATCAACACAGAAATTATTTTTTCTGGTATTGGTCTGGAGTTTATTTTTTATTTTAAAATCAAACTTATAAAAAACAAATTTTAAATTTCTAATTATATTCTAATCGTCTTTTTCAAAATATTTATCACACATCAAGTATTATTATGTTATAATTTATTAAAATAATTTGAAACTTATACTTTCTGAGGTGATTTTATGGATAAAAAATATATTTTAATAATAGAAGATGAAGTAAAACTTGCCCGTTTTATAGAACTTGAACTTAAATATGAAGGATATGATGTAGATATGGCTCATGATGGACATAAAGGTTTAGATATGTTCTATCAGAACAATTATAGTCTTATCCTGTTGGATTTAATGCTTCCCGGATTAAATGGACTTGAAATATGTCAAAAAATACGACAAAACTCTGATATTCCAATAATAATGCTTACAGCTAAAGATGATATTGTAGATAAAGTTACTGGATTAGACAGCGGTGCAGATGACTATGTTACAAAACCTTTTGCCATAGAGGAACTTCTTGCACGTATGAGAGTTGCTCTCAAACACAACCGAAATCTTACACATAAAAATATACTTCAACTTAACAACTTAAGTATTGATACTGATTTAAGAGTGGTTAAGGTAGACAACGATGTAATAGATTTGACTAAAACTGAATACGACCTACTTTTATATCTTATGCAGAATAAAAATATTGTACTTACCAGAGAACAAATTCTAAACACTGTATGGGGTTATGAATATATTGGAGAAACAAATGTAGTCGATGTTTATATTCGCTATCTGCGTTCAAAACTCGATGAAATCTACCACACAAAATATATTCATACTGTGAGAGGAGTAGGATATATTGTTAAAGACAAAAATCTTAAATAAAATTTCCAAATATGTAAATAAACTTCCTCTTTTTCAAAAAATTTCTTTGATATATACAGGTTTATTTTCTGCTTCATTTTTAATTTTAAGTTTATTTATATCTTTTAGTATTTTTTTCTTCTTTTCTGTTTTTAATCACTTAGAAGTAAAAAATCTTACTTCTGCAATAAAAACACATATTCAAAGCGGAAATGAAATAAATGAAGAAAATATGAAGCAATATAATTTAAAAAGCTATGCTGAAATAAATATATATGAAAATATTTCAGATGAATATCAACTTTTAATATATTCTAACAGAAATGTACCATTTAAAAAATCCGATTTCAATAGAGGCGAAAATCTAAAAGAACCCAACAAACAGATTGAATTAGTTATGAATAATGCTAATATAAATAATGTAAAATTTATATATCGTGAAAGTCAAGCTTCTTATAATGGCAAAAATTTTACTGTCCAAGTTTTAAAAATGGTTGAACAAGATGGAACAAGGTTAATTTTTATATATACAATATTTTTAATTTCTAATATTGTAGGAATTATATTTTCTTTTATAATGGGAAGATTTTTAAGTCGCCGACTTCTAGAACCTATAAAAAGCATACGCGATACAGCTGAACGTATTACTGTTGAGGATTTAAGTCAACGTTTGGATACTTCTGGACCTGATGATGAATTAAAAGACCTTGCTGTTACTTTTAACGCTATGTTTGAACGTCTTGAAAATTCATTTAAAAAACAAAATCAATTCGTTTCAGATGCTTCACATGAACTCAGAACTCCCATATCTGTTATACAAGGATATGCAAATCTTATTGACCGCTGGGGAAAAACAGATTCTGCAATACTTCAAGAATCCATAGATTCAATAAAATCTGAAACAGAGCATATGAGTATCTTAGTAAAAAGACTACTTTTACTTGCTAAAGGTGACCAAAATAAAATTTCAATCCAAAAAGAAAAAATTAAACTTAAAGAATTAGCATATGAGATTTCAAGAGAAATAGAAATAATGGAAATTTCTCAAAATTTTATATTAAACGACTACACTGAAGATATTTGCATAATAGGTGATTATAGTTTTATAAAACAAATGCTTTGGATTTTTATAGAAAATAGTATTAAATACACAGCTAAAGACTGTTCAATATATTTAGAAATTTATAATGATGACACATATGTATACCTGTCTGTAAAAGATACTGGAAACGGCATATCCAGTGAAGACATTCCCTTTATATTTGACAGATTTTACAGAGTGGACAAATCTCGAAACAAAGAAATTCCCGGTACTGGACTAGGACTTTCTATTGCTAAATGGATAGCTTTACAACATAACACTAATATAAAAGTTGATAGTTCTGAAAAAGGCACAAATATGACAGTTAAATTTAAAATAGATAAATAAACAATAGCGGTATTAGAAATCATCTAACACCGCCTCTTTTTTATCCTACCTTTGTGCTTCTCCATAAAGTCCGTATTTATATTCTCCTGTATACTCTTCAAGAACATAAACCTTTATATTCTGTACTCCATATTCTGTCATTGACTCTAAATCTTCATAACACAAATCAATTTTATTCTGTTTTATAGATTTTCCTATATCTGCTGCTATCGCTTCTCCATATCCCTCTACATACAATTTAGAATATAAAGGAATTACAGATGGGTCAACTGCTACTACTCCCCATGTTGCTTCCATTCCTGTATAAGTATAATTTGTAAGTCCATCTTCTAATGGGCAATATGCTGTTGCTCTCATATCAAGCACTTTTTCATATTGTAAACATTCTCCATCAGAGGTAATAATTGTATTTTGAGGAATACCATATTCCACTATCTGATTAACAGCTTCCACAGCTACGCCTTCTTCTATTAATTCTCTGCTTTTCTCTTTACCTGCTATGGAAACTACTTTATACTTTTTATAATTTTTTCCTTCAGAACCATTTTGAATTACTCTTTCCTGTCCCTCTTTAAGGTCCTTTACAGGTATTCTTTCCGTTTCAAAATCAATCTTTTCATATTCAGTAAATGTACTCTCTTCATAACTTTCTATAACTATATTCATATCTGCAAAAACTTCTTTTTCCATTGTATAATTTACAATATCCTGCTCACTTATAACTACGCATTTTTCTTCAAGAAGTTCACCTACTGTCATTTCTGCTGTTTCTACCTGTGCTGTAAAACCATCAATAGTAATATTTACTGAAAATGTCTTTTCTTTTTCCACTGCTTTAGTATCTGCTTCCTGATATGCACTTACAGTAGTCGCTCCCACTACCAGTACAATTGCCAATACCAAAGCAATTTTAAACCTTTTAAACATATTATCCTGCCACTCAAAATATGGACAAACATACCCATATCGAGATATTGTAAGTTCTTA
>CAZQDT010000012.1:0-24298 GCA_964592005.1 uncultured Eubacteriales bacterium | reverse complement strand
ATATAAAAAAAGAGACAACTAACCTTTTTTGTAGTTAGTTGTCTACAGTCTGAGAACTTCTTTTATGAAGTTCTTTTTTTATTAGTCTTTTTGTATTATAATACTTCTTGAGCTACAAAAGTAATATAGTGGTAAAATATTTAGGATTGGAGTGATTATATGATTAGATTATTTGAACAGCATGAAATTCGTAAACAAAAAGAATTGGAGGGCATATGGAATTTTGTAAAAGAAGATAAAAAAGAATATGCACTTCCTGTACCAAGTTGTTGGGAACAGCATCCGGATTTGTTGAATTATCGTGGAAAAGGAACTTTTTACAAAACAATATTTCTTGAAGAAAAGACAAATATAAGGCTGGAATTTAAGGGGGTAAGTCATAGTGCAGATGTATATTTGGATGATAAATTTATAACAAATCACTACAATGCGTTTACTCCTTTTTCGGCTGTTGTAAAACAAGTTGAAAAAGGAGAGCATATAATTAAAGTAGAAGTGGATAATAGTTTTGGAGAGCATTCGGCTTTGCATATACCAAATGATTACTATACATATGGTGGAATTATAAGACCTGTTGTATTGGAAGAATTAAAAGAAGTGTATATAAAAAATATACATTTTACACCAGAATATAGAGATGGGAAATGGTTTGCTAAGACAGAGATTTGGTTTGTCAACTTGGAAGAAAAAGTTAATAATATAAATATAATCAAAAAAATATCTGATAAGATTGATGTTAAAAAAATAAATTTGAAACCTTTGGCGGAGGAAAAAATAATTTGGCAAGAAGAATATGAAAATATAAAACAGTGGAGTGTAGAAGAACCTAATCTTTATAATTTGGAAGTAATTGTTCAAAATGAAAAAGGAATTTGTATAGATGATTTGATTGAAAGAGTTGGATTTAGGCAGATAGATATAAAGGGAAGAAAATTGATGATTAATAATGAGCCAATATTTTTGAAGGGATTTAACAGACATGAAGATTATGGAAATATAGGTTGTGCAATTCCTTTACAATTAATGGTACAGGATATGGATTTGATGCAAGATATGAGGGCTAATGCGGTAAGAACCTGTCATTATCCTAATGATGAACGTTTCTTGGATTTGTGCGATGAAAGAGGAATTTTGGTGTGGGAAGAAAATCATGCGAGAGGATTTGGACTTAAAGAAATGCAAAACCCTAATTTTGAAAATCAGTGTAAAGATTGTATTGATGAAATGATAGAAAATCATTATAATCACCCGTCAATTATAATATGGGGTATTTTGAATGAATGTGCAAGCGAAACTCAAGAAGGTAGAATAATGTATGAAAAGCAGTATAATCAGATAAAGTGTTTAGATAGAAGTCGACCTACTACTTCAGCTACGTGCAGACATTTTACAGATATTTGTTTAGATTTACCTGATATAGTTTCTTTTAATATGTATTCTGGCTGGTATCAAGACGTTTCTGTATTAGAACGTCATAATCAGGAAATGGATTGGATAGAAAAATCAGGTGGAGAGGGAAAGCCTGTTATAGTTAGTGAATTTGGAGCAGCAGCAATTTATGGTTATCGTGATAGAGGAAGATGTAAATGGAGTGAAGAACGTCAGGCAGATATAATAGAAGAAAATATTGAAGTTTATAAAGAAGACGAGCGACTGACAGGTATATTTATTTGGCAGTTTGCGGATTGCAGGGTTACTGAAGAGGGTGGCTGGTTTGCTTCAAGAGCTAGATGTCATAATAATAAGGGCGTAGTAGATGAATATAGAAGACCTAAAGAAGCTTATGATATAGTAAAGAAAATGTTTTCAATATTAACTGTTTAATATTCTTTGTTTTGCTTGTTTTTTTAAAAGTAAATGTAATATATATGGACTTTATCAGCATAATACATATTGATAGACAAGTATTAAATGAAATAGAAAAATGTTTTCTATAATTTTAATAAAATTTGTTAAATTTTTAATTATTGATTTTTGTACAAAAAATTTTTGGATAGACAAAAAAGAATAAAAGCAATAAAATAAACAAAAAACTTGCTAAAAAGTTAAGTCAAGATTTTTTTGCACAAAAAAATATCCAAAAATCAACTTTAAAATTAGTAAAAAATGATGAAGAAACATTAGAAAAATGATTGCCATATTGACGTTTTGCCATAATCAAAGTAAAATATTAATATAAAACTTAATAAAGTGACATTGTTTGTTGATAGACAGAAAAGTAACTTTATTAATATTGCATTGATATATAGTTAAAAATAAAAACGATTTCTGTGTTAGAAAATGTTTGAGAAGGAAGGAGCTAAAGAGTAAATTACAAGCCTTTTGAGAAAAACAGCTTTATAAAGCAGTCCCCATTAGGTTTAAGATGACGGTTGGTTTTAGAAAGCTGTCTTAAATATCTTATACAGAAAACATTATTTTTACTATAAAAAGTCGTTTCATAGAGTTTTGATAATGTATCAGAATTTTGAGAGTTCTGGATTGTTAAATCTATGATTAAGTATTAAATATACCATAATTAAGAAAGGGGGGACGCTGTACAGGCTTAACAGTGTGTTAGGTGCTTACAGCTAATAAATTTGAAAATTAAGAAAAGGTTTTTTACGATTATATTAGTGGCAACAATGTTACTTCAAAGTGTTAATGCTGCAGCTGATGTAATTCCAGGTGTTCCATTAAGCCAGAAATTTTCAGGATATGTAGGAAATACATCATTAGGCGAATATATAAATCAGTCAGATATCGCTTATTATAGCAAGATTTTGAAGCAATATGAACAAAACAGTTATAAAGATGCGGAACAGGATATAGAGATAAAATTATCAGATATAAAGACTGATGGTGGAAAAGTTTCTCTTACTTCTTATCAAGGAAAAGACAATGTTTTGGTTTGGGATAAAACAATGAAAACGATTTCGTTTGAAGTTAACATTCCTGACAGTGCGTTGTATCAGATTGAAGCAGAGTATTATGTTACAGGAGATTCTTCAAATCCAGCCGTAAGAAGTGTATATATTGATGGAAAAACTCCTTTTACTGAAGCTACAAATACAGTGTTCCAGAGAATGTTTGTAGATGAAGGAGAACCTGTAATAAATACAATAGGTGATGAAACAAGACCTAAGCAAAAAGAAACTCCTGCTTGGAGAGTAACTAGATTTGTGGATTCAACAGGTATGGCAACACTTCCTTTTAAATTTTATCTTGAAAAAGGAAAACATACAATAAAAATTGAATACATAGATGAAGATATGGCATTATCTTATCTTAAACTTGTAGTTCCTTATAATCCTCCTGCATATGCAGAAGTTAAAGCTGAATATCAAGCAAAAGGTTATAAAGCAGTTTCTTCAGATGCTACTATGGATTTTCAAGCAGAAACAACAGCGATAGAGAAAAGTGACCCTACATTGAGAAGAGAAACAAATGGTGATCCTACTGTTAAACCACGTTCTATTTCAAATCGTAAACTTAATGTTATAGGTGGCAGCAGATGGAAAACAGGAGCTCAATCAATTACATGGAGTTTTTCAGTAAAAGAAACAGGACTTTACAAAATAGCAGTAAGAAATCAACAGAACTTTAATGATGGTCTTCCATCTTATAGACAGATTGCCATAGATGGAGTGGTTCCATTTGAAGAACTTGAAGAATATTGTTTCCCTTATGAAAGAAGTTGGAGACTTACAGAACTTCAAAGTGAAGATGGAGAAATATTTGAATTTTATCTTACAGAAGGTGAGCATACCATAACAATGACTGTAAAATATGGTCCTATGACAGAAGTTATGGAAAGTATCAATGATGATACAATTTTGCTTTCATCTATGATAATGGATATTAATAAGATAACAGGTAATGACCCTGACCCTAACTATGATTATGAATTTTTTGAAACAATACCTGATTTGGAAGAAAATATGAGAGCACTTGCAGCAAGTTTGCAGGCTAAACATGATTATCTTATGGAGATATGTTCTACAAGACCTGCAATGGCAAGTAATTTTAATACAATTATTTCACAGTTAGAGAGTATGATTAAAAATCCATATGGTATAGCAGCCAGAGTTGAAGAACTTAATACAGCACAAGCTAATCTTGGTACATATTATTTGAATTTACAGGCACAGCAGCTTACAGTTGATTATTTCAGAGTTGGAGCAGTAAGTGAAGTGTGGAAAAATGAAAAAGCAAGTATTTTTGCAAATCTTTATACAACATTTATGAATTTCCTTTCATCTTTCTATAAAGATTATGACAATGTCGGAGGTACTTTATCAGAAGATGTACAGATAAAAGAAACCATAGAAGTTTGGGTTGCGAGAGGTACTGAATGGGCAGAAATCATTAAAGAGATGGCAGATGAAGATTTTACACCTAAGACAGGCATAGCAATAAAAATGAACGTTGTTCCTTCATCACAGCTTTCAGCAGGTAATGTAAATGCAATTATGCTTTCTATAACATCAGGAAAAGCTCCTGACGTGGCAGTGGGTGTAGATGCGACATCACCAGTTGATTTTGCAATCAGAGATGCAGTAGAGGATTTGTCAAAATTAAATGGATGGGATGAAGTAAAGGGAAGATTTATTGAAGAAATTTTAGTTCCTTATGAATATGAAGGCGGAGTATTTGCTATTCCCGAAACAATGGACTTTAATGTCTTGTTTTATAGAAAAGATATAATGGCAGAGCTTAATTTAGGTGTTCCTAATACAAGAGAAGAACTTTATAAATATGTACTTCCAGTATTATATCAAAATGGTTATGAATTTTGGTATTCAAAAGATTTTACACAGATTTTATATCAGCATGGAGGCTCATTTTATACAGAAGACGGATACTATTCAGGGCTTGATACAGCAGAAGCTTATAATGCTTTCGTAGAATACTGTGAACTTTATACAAGCTATGGATGTCCTACACAGGCAGATTTTTATAATCGTATGCGTTCAGGAGAAATCCCTATTGGTATAGGTAACTTCTCAGTATATATGAAACTTTCGGTTGCAGCTCCTGAACTTGCAGGTAAATGGGGAATAGCTCCTCTTCCGGGTGTACTTAGAGAAGATGGAACAATTGACCGTTCAGCAGGTGGACTTACAGGACAGGGAGATATAATTTTAAGTGGAACAGATAAATTAGAGTCTTCATGGGAGTTCTTAAAATGGTGGTCAAGCGAATCAGTTCAGACGGATTTTGCTAGAGAAGTTGAAGCACTTCAGGGTGCAGCAGCACGTTGGAACACAGCAAACCTTGCAGCATTTGAAAATCTTTCATGGAAAGAGGAAGACTTAAATGTATTAAAAGAACAATGGGCATGGGCTAAAGAAAAACCAAATGTACTTGGAGGATACTTTACAGACCGTTATATTACTAATGCTTGGACTACTACGGTTATAAGTGGTGGAGATGCAAGAGATGCATTAGAAGAAGCAGTAAAAGCAATTAACAGAGAACTTAAAATGAAACAAGAGGAATATGGTATCTTCGTAGAATAAAAGGGGAAGCGAGTGATAAAGAGTGACAAAGACAGAAAAAAAGTCTAAAAAATTTGACAAAGAAAGCCTTAGGGTGTTTTGGCAAAAGTATGGAATGGGTTATCTATTTTTAGCACCTTTTGTAATTTTGTTTACAATATTTATAGTAGCTCCCGTTTTAGTTGCCATAGGTACGAGTTTTACAAATTATAATATGCTTCAAACACCAAGCTTTGTGGGCTTGAATAACTATAAATTATTGTTTTTGGATGATGAAATATTCTTGATAGCTTTGCAGAATACATTGATGTTTGCCTGTGTAACAGGTCCTACTGGATATTTGTTATCATTCTTTGCAGCATGGGTTATAAATCAGCTTAAAGCAAGAAACGCATTTGCTCTTGCTTTCTATGCACCATCTATTTGTAGTGGTACTGCAATGTCGGTTGTGTGGTTGTATTTCTTCTCAAGTGACCGTCTTGGATTAATAAATAACATACTTATCAATGTACTTGGTGTAATAGATGAGCCTATATTATGGACAACAGACCCTAATTACATAATGAAAGTTGTTATATTCGTATCATTGTGGATGAGTATGGGTACAGGTTTCTTGGTATTCTTAGCAGGTCTTCAGAATATTTCTTCAGAATATTATGAAGCAGGTGCTATTGATGGTGTAAAAAATAAAGTTCAGGAATTATTTTTGTTGACATTGCCTATGATGAAACCTCAGTTGCTTTTCGGTGCTATCAATGCAATCGTTGGAGCATTTGGTGTATTTGATATAGCAGTATCAATAGCAGGTATGCCTAGTCCAAACTATGCGGCACATACGATAGTTGCCCATTTGTATGATTATGCGTTTATAAGATTCCAGATGGGATATTCTTCAGCAATAGCGGTTGTACTTTTTATAATTACATTCGTACTTGGTCGAATAGTTATGAGACTTCTTTCATCTAAAGATGAATAATAAGCAAAAAGGGGGTTCGGACATAGATGCTTATATTTCGTATAGGTAAGAAAAAATTTAAAATAAAAATAAGTATGGTTTTACTTTATATAGTAATGATAGCATTAGTTGCATTTACAGCACTTCCGCTTGTATATGTAATAAGTACGGCGTTTAAGCCTATGGAGGAACTTTTCTTGTTCCCTCCTAAGTTTTTGGTAAGACGTCCTATACTTACTAACTTCTCAGATTTGGTATTGTCATTGGGAAGTTCTTCTGTTCCATTTACAAGATACGTATTTAACAGTCTTTTGATAACTACAATTATAGTTGCACTTACTGTTGCGGTATCTTCGATGGGTGCATATGCGTTGGTTAAACATAACCCTCCGGGGTCAAGAGCAGTATTTAATCTTATATTGGTTGCCCTTATGTTTTCTAACCATGTTACACAAATACCTAGATATTTAGTAGTAAACTTTTTAGGACTTATTGATACTTATTGGGCATTGATACTTCCTAATATAGCTGTTGCATACAATATATTCCTTATGAAACAGTTTATAGAGCAATTCCCTGATACTCTTATAGAATCAGCAAGACTTGATGGTGCAAGTGAACTTACAGTATTCTTAAAGATAGTTATGCCTTCTTTAGGACCTGCATGGTCAACATTGATAGTGTTCTCATTTAACAGTAACTGGAATGACTATTTTTCACCACTTATTTACATAACAAGTCAGGCTATGAAAACAATGCCTTTGGCATTACAAACAATAGCCGGAGGACCAGCAACAATGTCTATCAGCCGTCAAGGTGCGGTTGCAGCATCATCATTCTTAATGACTGTACCTACTGTTGTAATATTTACAACAATGCAGAAGAAAGTTATGGAAACAATGGTACATTCAGGTATTAAGGGATAAGAGGGGAGTGGAAATATGTTGGAAAAAAGAGCTAATAATAAATGCTTAAAATGGTTATCCTGTTTTTTAGCTGTTATTGTTTTGTTTAGCAGTGTATCAGTAAAACCTGTATTAGCGGCAACACAGGAATTAGAGGCTTATGTTACTATAAACAGTCAAAGAATTCCTATTCCTGAAACTTATCAGGTAGAAACAGCAGTTACCAATATAGGAAGTATAGATGGTTCGTCACCTTATTTTAATGCTCCTTCAGATATATTTATAACAGATAGTGATGAGATATATGTAGTGGATACATCTAATAACAGGGTATTGAAATTAAGTAAAGACGGAGAAGTTTTGAAAATATATACAAATTCAAAAGAAAAAGCATTCAGGTCACCGGAAGGTGTTTTTGTAGATGAGTCAGGAGATTTATATGTAGCAGATACAGGTAATTCAAGAGTAGTGCATATAGATAATGATGATAATTATATTGAAACATTTGTTGCACCGGTTTCAGAACTTATTCCAGAAGGAACACCATTTAAACCAAGTAAACTTGTTGTAAGTGATACAGGACTTATGTATTTGGTTCAAGGTGAAAAAGTTTTAGTGCTTGATGCAAACAATGATTTTAAACAGTATTTTGGACAGACAAAGATAGGTTATAATTTGGTTGAAAATCTTATAAGAATGTTTGGTTCAGAAACACAGCAAAAATTTGCAACAAAAAGAACAGCTTCAAGTTATGTAAATATTGCTTTATTTGATAATTACATATATGCAGCAACAAAGGAAACTATTGAAGGTGAAATTAAAAAACTTAATTCTATTGGTACAAATGTATATAGAAAATACAGAAATGCAGCCACAGGTGTGGATTTGTTTGCAGACTTTAAGAAAAAATTTAGAGCTGACCTTATGAAAAAAGAATTTAAGTTTGGTGAGGTTTTTGATGATGAAGGAAATTATGTAGACCCATCTTTTGCAGACGTAGCAGTAGATAATAATGGTATTGTTTATGCACTTGAAGAATTGAAAGGAAAAGTTTACCAGTATGATATGGATGGTAATCTTCTTACAGTATTTGGTGGACTCGGAGAGAAAAAAGGCACTTTTAGCCGTCCTTCATCAATAGAAGTAGATAGTGAAGGAAATGTATATATACTTGATAAGCTTAATAATAGTTTACAGATATTTAAACCAACAGCATTTATTCAGAAAGTACATTCAGCAGTTATAGCGTATGACGCAGGTAAGTATGACGAATCTTATCAACTGTGGCAAGAAGTTTTAGAAATTGATGAAAACTATGAACTTGCTCATATAGGTATAGGTAATGCTTTATTTAAACAGGAAAGATTTGAAGAAGCTATGGAGTCTTATAAAATAGCAGACGACCAAGCAAGCTATTCAAAAGCTTTTGATGAATACAGATATGAGGTTTTAAGAGCTCATTTCTTCCTTATAGTAGTAATAATAGTTTTGATAGTTTTAGGAATTTATTTTGGACTTATAAAACTTTACAGGGCAGGACGCAAGGCAACTAATGATTTTATATTCTCAAAAGGTACTCCGTTGGGGATATGGCAGGGCGTAAAAATGGGATTTAATGTTTTATTCCACCCATTTGAAACTTTTGAAGCAGTAAAAGTAAATAATTATAGAATAACTATATGGCCTGCGGTAATACTTTTTGTAGCAGCATTTGTAGTTAAAGTTGCATATGTATTTGTTATCCACTATCCATTGGCAAGTATGAAAGTAGAAGATGCAAATATATTGTTTGAAGCAGTTAAAATTCTTTTAGCTCCTCTTACATGGGTAATCGGAAGTTTTGCAATATCTTCTATTATGGATGGTGAATCAAAACCTAAGGAAATATTCCTTACAGCAGGTTATTGTATGACACCATACATTTTA
This sequence comes from uncultured Eubacteriales bacterium, assembly GCA_964592005.1. GTDB lineage: Bacteria > Bacillota > Clostridia > Lachnospirales > CAZQDT01 > CAZQDT01. The sequence goes on along the minus strand of CAZQDT010000012.1, from coordinate 15,032 downwards.
TTGATAACACCATTGATGTTTGCAACAAATGTAATGTCACAGAGCCAGCAGTTTTGGTTTATGCTTATAAGTAATGCTGCAACTATTTGGATGTTTGTATTGTTCTTCTTTAGTTTAATGTCACTCAATGATTATAGCTTTGGAAAGACAGTAATAACTTACATACTCAGTGGTTTTGCAATAGTTCTTATATGGTTTATAGCAATACTTGTATATGTATTGTCATTTAGACTTATACAGTTTGTAACAGGTATTATAACGGAAATTCAAATAGCGTGGTTCTAAGGAGGTGTAGACTGAATGAATAAAAATATCAAAAACATTTTTAAGAAAATTTCTTTAATGCTTGCTTTTGTAATGTTGATGTCTGTAATGTCATTCAATACAGATATAGGCACTACAAAAGTATATGCTGCCGGAAGTGTACCTCAGGGCTATACCTCTAAGGCAAAGACAAGTGTACTTGAGCTTTACAGTAATGAATCAGGGGATATAGCAGTAAAAGATTTACGTAATGGATATGTTTGGAAATCAGTAGTTGATTCAGAGGTTTATGCTGGAGTAGATAGTCTTAGCAAAAAGTTTACAAATTATGTAAAATCTCCGGTTACATTAAGTTATATAAATATGGACAGCAGGGATAGTAGCCCTGTAAAGGCATATTCATATTTAACAGCACCTAATCCAGAAGTAACATCAATTAATAATGGTATAGCAGTAAAATATACTTTTGACCCTACTACGGTAAATATTAGTTTTGTAGTAGAATATACTATTGAAGATGACCAGTTGGTAGTAAGAATACCAGCAGATAAGATAAGTGAACAAAATCTTGTTCAGGTAATAACTAATCCAGGTACACCTAACGAAAAGATAAAAGACTATTATTATGGAATAGAGTCCATAGAAGTTTTACCTTTCTTTGGTGCAGCAGGAGATGAAGTTAATGGATATTTATTTTATCCTGATGGATGCGGTGGTTTGACTTTATATGATAATGTGGATAAAAGACCTGCCGATGTTAAGCTTGCTACATGGAAAATGTATTCAAGTACAATAGTGAGTATAAATTATGATACAGCAGGTGTTGCTACACTTCCTGTATTTGGTATTAAAAACAATGATAATGCAATACTTGCAACGGTAGTAGAAGGTATAGAGCAGAGTGCTATTACAGCTTATCCTTCAGGAGCAGCAAACTTAAAGCTTAACAGAATGAATATAGATATAATCTATCGTAATCGTTATGATATAAATATGTCTAATATTTCTGTAAATGGTTCAAAAGAGAAGAATGTAGTAAATAGAGCACAAGAGAAAATCATAGGAGAAGACAGAGAAATAAGATTTTTTATGCTTGAGGGAGATAAAGCTAATTACAGTTCAATGGCAGCTACTTATAGAAATTATCTTATAGAAAATGGAATGATTAATGATGTAATTGCTGATGGTGAAGAACTTCCATTATCTTTAAAAGTATTTATGGGTATAAGTGAATCTAAAATGTTCTATAAAAGTTTTGTAAAAATGACTTCTTTTGAAGAAGTAGTTACAATGCTTTCGGATTTGGCAGATGCAGGAATAACTAAAGTTTCAGCAATTTTAAGAGGTTGGATAAAAGGCGGTTATTATAGTAATCCTACAAACTGGCCTCCTGATAATGCAGTAGGTGGAAAGAAAGGTTTAAAACAATTAAATGAATATCTTAAATCAAATACAAATGTAGATTTGTATTTAGAAAATGATTTCGTTTATGCAAATAAAAATATAGGTGGTTTTTCAGCAAGAAATGATGTTGTTTATGATGGTGCAAATCTTCCAATAACAAATGAATATGGAACAGAAGCTTGGTACTTGCTTAATCCTACGTCAGCAGCTAAGAGAAATGATAAATTCTTAGACCAAATGTCTGATTATACAGAGATAAATGCAGCATATGAATATTTGGGAGAACGTATATATCAGGATTATAATAAAAAAGCTCCATCTACTAGAAAACAGACTGTTGAAACATGGCAGGAACTTATAAAATCAGCAGAAGATTATAGTAAGAAATCAGCAGTACAAGGTGCTAATATGTATGTATATGATTCAGCAGATTTTATATACGATATACCAGTAGAAACATATGGATACTTTATAACAGATACTGAAGTACCTTTCTTACAAATGGTATTATCTGGTTTAATCCCTTATTCATCTACAATAGGTAATCTTTCAGCAGATTTGCAGGAAGAGAAACTTAGATGGATAGAATATGGTGCTGTTCCTAATTTTGAAGTTACTTATGAAGATGCTTTAAAATTGAAGAATATATCAGATTATAATCAGCTTTATACATCAAAGTGGAGTTCATGGAAAGATACTATTATAGAAACTTATAATGAACTTAAAATAGCTTTAAAAGATGTATATTCTTATCAAATGGTAAAACATGAAGTGGTTTCTAAAGATGTAGTAAAGGTTACATATTCAAATGGAGCAATAGTATATATAAATTATACTGATAGTGATGTAAAGGTAGATGGCAACACAATAGGAGCCAATAACTATCTTGTTGTCAAAAGATAGGGGTGAAGGATTGAATGAAAAAAAAGGGATTTAGATTGACAATGGATACAAGAGAAAAACTTGAAGGTTTATTCTTTATTTCACCATATTTAATAGGTCTTGCGGTGTTTTTTGCCTATCCATTGTTTTTGTCGGTAAAACTTAGTTTTGGTAAGGTAACAAATATAGTAGGTTTCCAAATTGAAATGAAAGGTCTTGAGAATTATGTAAGGGCATTTTTATTGGATGCAAACTTTATTCCAATGTTCCTTCAGGTAGTTCAGAAGACAGTTACTGAAGCACCATTGATTATTATAATGGCATTGCTTATAGCGATACTTATTAATAAAGATATAAAGGGCAGAGGTTTTTTCAGAGTAGTATTTTTCATACCATTCCTTTTGGGAACAGGAGAAGTTATGAATCAGCTTCTTAGTCAAGGTGTAGATAAAGCCGTTTTATCAATTACAGATGGAAAACTTATACCATATGATGTATTTGCTTATTTTGGTTCTACGGTCATAGAAGTAGTTGATAATGTATTTGGTACATTAGTACAGGTACTTTGGAGTTCGGGAGTACAGATACTTTTATTCCTTTCAGGATTACAGGGGATATCAGAGTCTTTATATGAATCAGCAAAGGTTGACGGTGCAACAGAATGGGAAATTTTCTGGAAAGTTACATGGCCTATGATGGCACCTACAACATTTCTTTGTATAGTATATACATTGGTAGACTCTTTTACAAAGATAAAAAATCCTATATTAAGCTATATACAAGAATATGCGTTTAAGAAAACACAGTTTGAATATGCAGCAGCTATGGGTTGGATTTACTTTTTATTTATAATATTATTGGTATTGTTGGTAAGTGCAGTTATGAACAAATATATCAATGCATTAAATTATGGAGGTGGCAAGAAGATTGAGAGTAAATAAGAATAGTAATAATATGACAGCAACAATAGAAATACCTAAAACAAGAAATGCCACTTTTGTAGAAAAATTTAAAAATTGGATTACTTCAGGAAGCAGAGTAAAAGATTCTATAATGAGAGTAGCTATATATGTTCTTTTAATTGACTTGGCATTTATATTCCTGTTTCCATTCCTTTATATGGTAGTAACCTCTTTGAAATCTAATGCAGATTTGAATGACTTGACAGTAAACTGGATACCTAAAAGCTTAAAATGGGAAAATTATTATATAGCATTTGACCTTTTGAGTTATTTTGATTTCTTTAAAAATTCATTTATAATAACAGTATTTGCAACAATAGGTCATGCAATATCATGTTCTTTTATAGGATATGGTTTTGCAAGATATAATTTCCCTTTAAAGAATGTTTTGTTTTTGCTTGTTATTATAAGTTTTATAGTTCCGGTTCAAACGTTGATAGTTCCTTATTATTTGATTTATACTAATTTAGGCTGGAAAGATACATTCCTTCCATTGATAGTTCCTACTTTCTTTGGATTTGGATTAAAAGGTGGTTTGTATATATTCTTGTTCAGGCAGTATTATTTGGGACTTCCTAAAGAGCTTGAAGAAGCAGCTAAAATTGATGGATGTGGATTTTTCCGTACATATATTGAAATAGTTATGCCAATAGCATCATCTATTTTCCTTGTAACTTGTGTTCTTTCTATGGTTTGGCATTGGAATGATTATTATGAGCCAGCAATTTATATTGATAAAGGAAGTATGGCAGTTCTTCCTTCAAAAATAAATTATGTTGTAAGTTTAGTAAATGCACCTCCTGAAGAATTGTTTGATGCACTTGAACTTGTAGAAGGTGAAGATACTCTTAATGATGCTGTGGTAATGGCAGGTACGTTCCTTATAATACTTCCTGTACTTATAGTGTTTGCGTTTTTGCAGAATAAATTTATTCAAGGTATCGAAAGTTCAGGTATCAAGGGCTAAGATAAAATTTATATCAATACAGTATTGAAAGATGCTGTATTGATATGAGTATAGCTATATTTATGTTTAATGGTTATTTTTAGAAAGATTATGGGTAAAAATGCCCAAAGTTTTTGTTTTGATTTAATGCAAATTATGCAATATTTTGTAAATGTCAAAAATTTATATTGACATATTACAAAAAATGTGTAATATAAATATTAGTATTATCATTACTATTAAGATTAAGTATAAGGGGGATTTAAAATGAAACAGAAGTTTTTAAAAAGAGCATTAGCAATGGCATGTGTTACAGTTATGTTAGCAGGCTGTGGCGGTGGTAGTGATACAGAAACAACTACAAAAGCAAATTCAAATAACACAGCTACAACATCTGCAAATGCTAATAATACAGCAACAGGAACGACAGAAGCAGTTAAACAGGAACCATACAAATTAAGTTATATGGCACCAGCAGCTTCAGCAAACTTTACAGAAGATATGCTTCAAAGAGAATGGTCACTTAAAGCAGTAGATATGATTGAAGAGTATACAAATACAGAGTTAGACCTTCAAATCTTACATAGTGATTTATACTATGAGAAAATTCCATTGTTATTAGCTGCTAATGATTTACCTTCAATGATGGTTATGAATAAGGATACAACATTCGTAAGTGCAGCTCAGAATGATACTTTCTGGGAAGTAACAGATAAACTTGATAATTATAAAAACCTTTCTTGTGTTTCAGAAACAGCAAGAATGAATGTAGCTCTTAATGGTAAAATTTATGCTGTTCCTCGTTCAAGAGATGTAGGTAGAAATGGTGCAGGATACAGACTTGACTGGGTAGAAAACCTTAACTTAAAACAACCTGAAACAATTGATGATTTATATACAATGTTACAGGCATTTACACAGAAAGACCCTGATGGAAATGGTAAAAATGATACATACGGTATGATAGTTACAAATTATGCAGGTCCATGGGATATTATGCAGATTTGGTTTGGTGCTCCTAATGTATGGGGTATAAGAAATGACAGTGTTACACCAGCTCATTTGACAGAAGAATGGGATGAAGCTTTAGCATGGTTTAGAAAGATTTATGGAGAAGGTCTTGTAAATCCTAACTTTGACCAAGTATCTTCATCTGACTGGGATACAATGTTAAGAAGTGGTCAGGGTGGTTTTGCAGTAGACGTTGTTGACCGTTTCAGAAGAAATCAGGAAAATATGGTTAAAGAGCAGCCAGAAGTTGAGCATATGATTGTTACAAGTTTCTTAAATTCAAAAGGCGAAAGACATACAAGCCCAACATCAGGTTATAATGGTATCATTACAATCAATAAAGCACAAGTTAAGACAGAAGCTGAATTAGACAGAGCTTTAGATTTCCTTGATAAACTTAGTGATGCTAAGATGATGGACCTTATCGAAGGTTTTGGAGAGGAAAATTTACACTATTATATAGATGCTAATGGATATACAGTAAGAATTACAGAGGGTGTTGAAAACTATAACACAGGTTTCAACCAGATAGTTACTTACTTTGTATCTCCAGAGGAGCAGGACAGATTGGGAACAAGACTTGAAGATACATCAAGTGATATCAGAAAACTTGAAGCTCAAGCTAAGATTGATGCTATTCCTTATGCAGTTCCAAACGTAGCAGCTGGTTACTTATCACAGACTGAAACAGATTATGGTACAGACCTTAAGACAATCTTAGATGAAGCAAGAATTAACTATATCTTAGGAAATATTGATGATGTAGGATTACAGGCAGCTAAAGACCAATGGTATAAAGCTGGTGGACAGAAACTTATTGAAGAATATAATGCTATTTACAAAGCAAGCAAATAGAAAAATTTTAAGTGATTAGATATTTGAAAGTGTAAGCATTATCAATATATCAAATAAAAAAATATTTTAAGAAACTCAGACTTTTAAAGTTTGGGTTTCTTTTTTAATAAAAAAAGGGCTGTTAGCAGCCCTTTTATATCATTTTTTATTTGGATTAGGTATATAATTGCTGTCAGGTATAGGAATTTCTTTTTTCATATCATCGCCAATATAGAAACTTGTATGAGGAGGCTGATTATAAGCGGTATTTTGCCAAGCAACTCCTAGACGGTATACAGGGTCGTGCATAAATGTGTAGAATTTATGTTCTGTAATATCAGTAGTAGTATAAATTCTAAGTTCTGTACTGTCTTTATCTCTCCATACAATTTCTTCACGCCAGTCACCAAATATATCTGCCTGTATACAACAATTTCCCTTAGTATGATTGTTTGAATAAGCATCTACTGTATCAAGCACTACATCAAGTTTTTCGTTTATATAATCCCATTTGTATATCTTAGCAATGCCATAAACTTCATCTTTAAACCATTGGTGGTCACTTAATTCTCTAAGTAAATCCCCGTCCCACCATATAGCGAAGTTATTACTGTTTGGTGATACATCTGAAATTTTTTCTCCATCAATATAATTATATAATCCTGCTCCCTGATATGCCCAGAATTGGTTACCTCTGTATCTTGGGTCTATCTTTGCTGTAAGACCTCTACCAGTATCCATTCCGGTATACATACCCCATCTTATTTCACCGGTAGCAGGATTTCTTGTTTCTATACCGTATGGTACATCTTTGTGTTCGTGTATTCCATAAAAATCTAATCCATCGCTATCAGGGGTAAATTGACCTAAATGCATTGCATCTCCATGTTCAAGTAATGTAGAATATATACCTGTTCCATCATGGTCTATTGCACATGCACCATATACTATTTCATCAAAACCATCACCATCTATGTCACCTACGCCAAGATTGTGGAAACCTTGATTTGTATAATCAATATTTTGGTCTTTGTTAGCTAAAAATTTCCAACGTTTTTTAAGTTTTTTGTTTACTACATCATAGGCAACTAAGGCTGTAATAGCCCCTCTTGTATAATATCCTCTGCACATAACAGCACTTGCATGTACTCCATCTAAATATGCTACACAAGCTAAGAAACGGTCGCAACGGTTTCCTTTTACATCTCCCCAGTCTGCCATATTTCCTCTGGCCTGTTCGTAATCTATTGTATCGAGAATTGTACCTGTTCTTCCATCAAATAATGTTAAAAATTCAGGACCTTCCAAAACTTTTCCATTTTCATTTCGGTAATCAACATTTGGGTCACCAATAACAGTACCTGCATTGTCAATAGTACCATCTGCTGTTTTTACTATCATTTCAGCATATCCATCGCCATCAAAGTCATATACCATAAATTGTGTATAATGTGCTCCACATCTAATATTTTTACCTAAATTAATTCTCCAAAGTTTTGTTCCATTTAATTTATAAGCATCAATAACGACTTCACCTGAGTATCCGTTGTGTGCATTATCTTTACCATTACAGTCCCATTTAAGAATTATCTCATATTCACCATCGCCATCAAGGTCAGCTACGGAGGCATCATTTGCTGTATATTGATATGTATTTCCGTCAGGTGTGGTATAAGGAGCAGGTTTATCGAGTGGAATTGATAAATAAGGAGCATTTATTACAGAAGTTGTATATCCATCTTTTTCTTCTATTCCATTTACAACACCTTTAACAGTATATTTATCATCTACTGTTCCATCATTATCCATATAGTTTGTGCTGGTTGTAATAAGGTCTGAATTTAATTTTTGACCATTTTTGTAAAGATTGAAATTCATTCCTTGCTCATAATCATAAGCATTCAATCTCCAGCTTAAAAATACTCCGTCAGATGTTTTCATTGCTACAAGTCCTCTATCAAGAGTTTCCATATTTCTTTTTCTCATAGGTGCAGCAATAGGAGTTTTAATTTCTTCTCTTGCAATAGAAGTTTCGCCATTAAAAGCTTCTATTGCATATATGTACTCTCTGTCAGTGACTACTGCATTGTCAGTAAAATTATTTTCGGTTACTTCACCGACTTTTTTGTATAGACCATATTTAGGTTTTTGATAAAGGTTGTAATGAGTAGCGTTTTCAACTTTGTTCCAAGAAAAATTAAGGCTGTCTTTTTGTGCATTTTCTACTTTGAAATTTAATACCATTTTAATCCCTCCAGATTTTTGAATATTTTAAAATGAATTGTAAATTTATAAAATTATTGCCATAAAAAAATTAAATTACTTTCATATTGAATTATATTATAGTTTCAAGTTAAATTAAATGGATTATATTAAAGCTTATTTGTAAAAACCTTTACTGGTGTATTTGCCCTGTTCTTATTAAGTGTATTTTCCTGTATTGATGCAAATGTAGATATAACACAAATAAAAATTGCTGGAAAATATATATCAATATATTTAATAAATAGTGGCAAACAAAATAGTAGAAATCTGGTTATTTTATTTGTAGTGGTATGTAACATATTAATTCAAATACAAAATCTTCTGCGACTTGAGCAGAAATTTTGTCTATGTATTTTTTTGTATTTTTGATTTGATTTCTGAAAACAATTTAAAAATTTATTGATAAACTATTTATTTTAAGGTAATATAATATGTGTTAGAAATAAGGAGGAATTTAAAATGGCACTTGATGGAGTTGCTTTATCAAATATTGTATATGAACTTAAAAAACTTTTGTTGGGTGGTAGGATAGATAAGATATATCAGCCTGAGCAAGATGAGATTGTTTTATCAGTGAGAAGTCTTGGAAATAATTACAAGGTACTTTTTACTGCAAATGCAAGCCATCCAAGAGTTCATATAACGCAGATAATGAAAGATAATCCTACTTTTCCGCCTATGTTTTGTATGGTACTTAGAAAGCATATATCGGGAGGAAAAATTGTAGAGATAGAACAGCCAAATTTTGAACGTATTATGAATGTTAAAATAGAGTCCCTTAATGAAATGGGAGATAATACAGTTAAAACATTGGTGATAGAAATAATGGGTAAACATAGTAATATTATGCTTTTAGATGAAAATAATATTGTACTGGACAGTATTAAGCATATTTCGCATGATACAAGCTCTGTAAGAGAAATTTTACCGGGTAAAAAATATATTCTTCCACCTTCACAGGATAAGTTTAATATTATTGAGTTAGATAGAGAAATTTTTATGCAGGCTTTAAATGCAAAAACAGGAATAAAAATTCAAAATATTATATATCAGACATATACGGGAATAAGTCCTGTACTTGCTTCAGAAATATGTCATAGGGCAGAAGTTGATGCTTCTTTGTATTCAGAACAGCTTACACAGCAGGATAAGGAAAGAATATACGAAAATATGCAGATACTTAAAGAAAATATTATTGCAGGAAATTTTGGACCTCAGATTATTAAAGATGAAGAAAATAATAAAATAATAGAATTTTCTTCAGTAGAAATGACAATGTACAATAATTTCCAGAAACAATATTTTAATTCTATATCTCAGCTTTTGGAAGAATTTTACCATGCAAAAGATAGTGCTTCTAGAATGAAACAGAAATCTCATGATTTACATAGATTGGTGTTATCAAATATAGAACGCTGTGTTAAGAAAAAAGAAATGCAAAATAAGACATTGAAAGATATAGAAGATAGAGAAAAATGGAAAAAATGGGGTGAACTTATAACTTCCAATGTATATGTAGTACAAAAAGGAATGACAAGTTTTGAAACACAGGATTTTTATGAAGAAGATATGCCTATAATAAAAATAAAACTTGACCCTGAACTTACAGCAGTGGAAAATGCCCAAAGATATTTTAAAAAATATAATAAAGCCAAAAGGACATTTCAGGCACTTCAAGAGCAGATAAAGCAGAATAATGAAGAATTAGAATATCTTAATACAATTTTGACAGCTATTGAAAATAGTTCAGATGAGAATAATATTATAGAAATTCATTCAGAGCTTGCTGAAGAAGGTTATGTGAAAAAAAGAAAGTTTAAAAAAGGTGAAAAGATTAAAAAGACAGCTCCTTTGCATTATGTTTCATCTGAAGGATTTGACATATATGTAGGGAAAAACAACAAACAGAATGATGAACTTACCTTAAAATTTGCCTCATCTAATGATATGTGGCTGCATACAAAAGATATACCAGGTTCACATGTTATTGTAAAGACGAAAGGTTTTGGAATACCTGAAGATACAATTATAGAAGCAGCTTTGCTTGCGGCATTTTACAGTAAAGGAAGAAATTCGAGCAGTGTACCTGTGGAATATACATTGAAAAAGAATGTAAAAAAACCTAATGGAGCTAAGCCAGGAATGGTTATATATGAAGAAAATAAAACTTTATATGTTACACCAGATGAAAATACGGTAAAAGAAATTAAACAAATATAATTTCAAAAATTAGGTTTAAAATAATTAGTGCGTTTTTCCTGTAAAAGTTTTTTGCAAATATTGTATTGGTGAGTTAAAAATGCTATAATAAAAAGAACGAAAATTGTAGGAATATTATAAATATTGGTGATTTTACCATTAATTACAAAAAGAGAGGTCTTGATATGCAGAAAATAAAAAGTTATATTACTTATATAATATTTGCGACATTTCCTATAATGAGCATTGTAAATATTGTTTCTAATGCTAAGTTTAATTTGGCATTGTCAGATTTTGCAGTTTTATTACTTGGATTAGTATGGCTTGTAGATATAAAAAAGTTTAGTTTAAAGAAAAATTATCCTTATTGGTGGTACTTTACAGGACTTATTTTGATAGGAATTATTTCAGGAATATATAATTTAAACTCTGATACAGCTTCAGCAGGAGTTATAGGTATTGTGTCTGAAATGGTAAAGTTTGCAATAAGTGCAGTTTATTTGTTTGTGGGGTATAATGCGTTTAAAGATAAGGAAGAGCTATTTAAAGTCTTATTAAGCTGGCTGATAGGGTTATGGATTTTTATGTTATATGGGTTGTATACAAATATATCAGCAATAAATGGTTTGGCGTATTGGAGTTTTAATAATACTTTTGGACATAGTAGATTTTTAGGAACTGTTACTGATGCAAATTTAGCAGGAACGTATTTAACATTTTCATTTTTTATTGTATTGATTTTTATAAAACTTTCAAAATTTAAATTTACTAAAATTTTGGGATATTTTACAGAAATTATGGTAATTGTATGTATTCTTTTGACGCAATCAAGAGGAACTTGGGTAGGATTTGCAGTAGGAATAGTATTCTTTATTTTATATAATTTTAAAAAATTGTATAAATATGTCTTGTTTTTAATACCAGTTTTATTAATTATATTTTTTGGATTTGAAAATATTGATTATGAAACAAATAATCAAATAAGTAATTCAATTGAAACTAGAATAGAAGAGGCAATTTCAGGTGAGGGACAATTTGTAATACGTTCTACTCTTACGCTTTCGGCGTTAAATATGGGATTAGACAATCCTATAATAGGTGTTGGAAGAGGAAACTTTACATTAAATTCAAAGCCTTATGTAGACAAATTTTATAAAGGAAATGATACAAGTATTTATAATGAAATACGAAGAGTTATACCACATACTACTTTTATAGGAATGTTTGCAGAATTGGGGTTAGCAGGATTTATCTGTTTCAGTAGTTTATTTGTTATTTTGTTTTTGAAAATAGTAAATAATAGAAATTATATAAATATGCAGGCATTATTTTTATTAATAGCTTTTGGAGTACAGTCTTTGGTACTTAATTTAGAAAATTTTAGGGGATTGTGGCTATTTATTGGAATAATGTTGTTAATTCAAGATAAAGAAATTGAAGTAAAAGAATATAAAACAAGAGAAAATGTTAAATTGGTAACTGGTAGAGGATTTATAATTGCTATGGCAGTAGCATTTGTATTTTTTGCTATGGCAGCGTATAAAATACCTAATGTAGTTGGGCTTGAAGAAATGACAGAACATATTTATGAATTAGAATTACAAAAAGATGCAGAAGTTTTATATTTTATAAATGGAGAGGTTATAGTTGAAGTTTATGATAAAGATAAAAATCTAAAAGTCAATAAAGCTTATTATAATTCAGATGGATATGGAATAATAAATTTGGATGGAAACAATTCATATAAAATTGTATTTAAAGGAAATGATGCTACTTTAAAAGATTTGTATTATATTTCAGATGAAAAAATTCATTCTTTGATAGGGTATAAATATTTACCAAGTTTTATAGATGGAAAACATAAAGAATATGTTGTTAAAAATGGTGAAAATGCACAATACCCATTAAGAATGGAAGGATTTACAATTTTGAAAACAAGGATTGATAATTCAAATGGAAGTTCAAAATTAGAAATTGATTTGCAGCTTGATAGGGATATTAAATCAGATATAGCAATTGATGTTGTTTATTCAAGTGATAATATTGAAAATTTTCCAGATGGAAAAAATAAGAAGGTATATAGATACTATCTTAAAAGTATTTTTAATGAAAAAAATATCGGAGATATTCAGACAATAGCTATTGATTTTAAAGGTGAAAATACTGAATATAATGTTAATTTAAAGGTAAAAGATAAAGAATTTTATTTGGGTAAAGCCATTCCTGATAGTATGTCGTTAGTTAAATATTTAGAAAGTTTAGATGATAATAAATTAATGATATTAGCTATTATGGATGAGGGTACAGTATCTTTAAATTATGAAAGTATATTTGAATTAAAAAAATTTAATTTAGAAGCTGACTTGAAAGGGAAATCGAGATATGCTTATATTGCAGTAGGAAGTAAAAATTCTTTGGTTCAACAATATGAAGCATTGTCTGACAAAGCTTTGGAAGCTAATTTTTCAAAAGGTTACATGTTAGGAGATTATGAATTACCTTTTGATATGAAAATTAAAAGTGCAGGATTTACAGAAGGAAATATAGCAAGTATAATTATTGATGGTATAGAATATTCCCAAATAAGAAGAGGAATGAATATTGTAATCTATGATATGGAAATAAATCAGGTTATAGATTCAATTAATTTTGATACTTATTCATCAATATATAAATAATTTGGAGGCAGTAATATGAGTAAAAATCAACAACAGTTTGTTAAAATAATTTTATATCTGATAGATATGCTGGTAACTGTAATGTCATTTTTTGTGGCATATTGGTTTAGAGATTTTTTCTTTGAAAACACATATGGAAATCTTCAAGGAATGCATATGTATTTATGGATGTTATTTGTAATTATTCCAGTATGGAGTGTTTTATTTATATTTTTAAGAGTATATGAGATAAAATTAAATATTAAAGTTAAGAATATACTGAAAAGTATAGTTAGGCTTTTGCCAGCAGTTATAATAGGGGACTTGCTTTTAGCATCAATATTTTATTTTACAAATATGATTAGTATAAGTCGATTATTTTTTATAATATTTGCAGTTATAAATTTTTTAATGTTGTGGATAGATAAAATAATTGTACAATTTGTTTGGTCTTCTATTGCTAAAGATAAATTAAAATATCAACAGGTATTGGTAATAGGTACAGGTGATAGAAATCATTATACAGAATATGTAAATGTTAATCCGGATTTAATGATAAATATAGCAGGATATGTACTTTTAGGAGAGAAACCGTTTCCATCATACAAAAAAGTGCTGGGAACTATTGACAATTTGGCACAGATATTAAAAGATAATGTAATTGATGAAGTTGTGTTTAATGCACCTTATGAGTATATGCCTGATATAGAGAAACTTATGTATCTTTGTGAAGATATGGGAATTACGGTAAGAATGGCAATGAGAGTAGGGAAGGTTGCAGCAGCAAAGACGGAGTTGTCAATGATGGGAGATATTCCGATGGTAGCTTTTCATACAGTTGATTTTAGTCCTTTGCAGTCATTTTTGAAAAGATGTATGGATATAGCAGGTTCTTTGGTAGGGCTTTTGATTACGGGAATTTTGTTTCCCTTTATAGCATTAGCGATTAAATTGGATTCTGAAGGGCCTATACTTTTTGGACAGTATAGAATGGGTAAAAATGGTAGAAAATTTAAGTTTTATAAATTCCGTTCTATGTATATAGATGCAGAAGAACGTAAAAAGGAACTTATGGCAAAAAATGAAATGAAAGGTTTTATGTTTAAAATGACAGATGACCCGAGAATAACCAAAGTTGGGAAATTTTTGAGAAAAACAAGTCTTGATGAACTTCCTCAATTTTGGAATATTTTAATGGGGGATATGAGTCTTGTTGGTACGCGTCCTCCTACAATGGATGAAGTGGTAAATTATGATGTTCATCATTGGAAAAGACTTAGTATAAAGCCAGGACTTACAGGAATGTGGCAGGTAAGTGGACGAAGTGATATTACTGATTTTGATGAAGTAGTAAGACTTGATTCTGAGTATATAGATAATTGGTCTATATGGCTTGATATAAAAATATTATTTAAAACAGTGCTTGTTGTTTTTGAAAGAAAAGGCTCTAAATGATATTTTGTAAATAGAAGAGAAAAAGGTGATTTTAATGAAAAAAATTCCTCTTGCTAAACCAGATATAACTCAAAAAGAGATAGATTATGTAACGGAGGTTATGCAGTCTGGCATACTCAGTATAGGTCCTAAAATAGAAATATTTGAAAAAAT
>CAZQDT010000011.1:0-24444 GCA_964592005.1 uncultured Eubacteriales bacterium | reverse complement strand
AGTGTATGAGAAATCATCACAAAAACATACACGTTGAAACAGTAAGAAATGTTCGTGAGAACTTTCAACATCTCGATATGGATATGTTTGTCCATATTTTGAGTAGTAGTATTTACATGCTAAACTTTACTGTTGGACCTGTTCAATCAAGTGAATTAATCAGAACTATTGGTTCTGAACAAATACCTTATTTTAGAACTTCAGAATTTTCAAATATAATGTTTGAAAATGAAAAATTAATTAAAACCTTTGCCAAAGCAGATAATGAAAGCAAAGTTATTTTTATTACCGGCTCAGGGACTGCTTCTATGGAAGCTTCTGTAATAAATTCTTTTACTGAAAATGATAAAGTTTTGATAATTAATGGCGGAAGCTTTGGACAACGTTTTTCAGAAATATGTAAAATACACAACATTCCGCACACAGAAATCAAACTAGGATATGGGGAAATTTTAAAGGAAAATGATTTAGAAAAATATAATAATCAAGGATATACCGGCTTATTACTAAACGTACATGAAACATCTACCGGTGTATATTACGATATGAATATGATTAGTAATTTTTGCCAAAAAAATAATTTGTTTTTAATTGTCGATGCAATAAGTTCCTTTTTAGCTGATGAACTCAATATGCAAAAACTCAAAATAGATATATTAATTACCAGTTCTCAAAAGGCTTTAGCTTGTCCTCCTGGAATTTCTATAATTATACTTTCTCGTTATGCGATAGAAAAAATTCAAAATAATAATGTAAAAAGTATGTATTTTGATTTAAAAAGTGCATTAAAAAATGCTGAAAGAGGGCAAACTCCTTTTACTCCTGCCGTTGGTATTCTTCTTCAAATAAACGCAAGATTGAAAGGAATTGAAAAGTCCGGCGGTATAGAAACTGAAATAAAAAAAGTCAAAGAATTAGCCGAAGATTTTAGAGAAAAAATTAAACTTCTTCCTTTTGAAATAACTTCCAAATCTATGTCTAATGCTGTAACCCCTCTCCATCCATTAACTGCTTCCGCATATCAAATATTCAATATACTTAAAAATGAATATAAAATTTGGGTATGTCCAAATGGTGGTGAACTAGCAGACAAAATATTTAGAGTAGGACACATAGGAAATCTGACAAAAGATGATAATACAACATTAATTAACGCTTTAAAAGATATGCAAAAAAGAAATATTATTTAATAAAATGAGGGATTTTTTATGACAAAAGTTATTACTTATGGTACTTATGATTTACTTCATTATGGACATATAAGACTACTTGAAAGAGCTAAAAAACTTGGCGATTACTTAATTGTCGGAGTTACAGCAGATGATTATGACAAATCAAGAGGAAAAATCAATGTTAAACAATCCTTAATGGAAAGAATTGAAGCTGTGAGAGCAACTGAACTTGCTGATGAAATAATTATTGAAGAATATGAAGGTCAAAAAATTGACGATATCAAAAGGTACAATATAGATATTTTTACAGTTGGCTCAGACTGGATTGGCAAATTCGACTATTTAAATGAATATTGTAAAGTAGTATATTTAGAAAGAACTGAAGGAATATCAAGTAGTAATATTCGCACCCAAAACAGGAAACTAAAATTAGGATTAGTTGGTGAAGAAGCCAGCTTAACAAAATTTGCAAAAGAAAGTAATTATGTTAATGGAATTCAAATTACAAGTATATTTTCAGAAAATACAAAATATATATCTGATTTATATAAAAATAATTATAAATTTGTAAATTCATACGAAGAGTTAATTGAGCAGTCTGATGCAATTTACATTATTTCACATCCTTCTAAACACTACGAACAAGTCAAAACTGCTATTTTAAACGGAAAACATGTACTATGTGAAGCACCTATTGCAATAAAGAAAGAACAATGCCAAGAATTATTTGTTCTTGCTCAAAAAAATAACTGTATTTTGATGGAAGCAATTAAAACTGCTTATTCAACAGCCTATTATCGTTTACTTTTACTTATAAAAAGTGGACAAATTGGAAAAGTTGTTTCTGTAGATGCCACTTGTACAAGCCTGCGTAATATTGACATTAAAAACTTTGAAGATACTAAAATTGCTTGGAATAGCATATGTGCTTGGGGTCCTACGGCTTTGCTCCCAATTTTCCAAATTTTAGGGATAGATTATATTAAAAAATTTATAACTTCAAGATTTTTAACAGGCTGCTCAAATTTTGATACTTTTACCAAAATAGATTTTATTTACAAAGATTCTGTTGCTTCAATAAAAGTAGGTAATGGAGTAAAATCCGAAGGAGAATTGATTATTTCTGGTACAAATGGATATATATATGTTCCAGCACCATGGTGGAAAACAGCTTATTTTGAAATAAGATATGAAAATGCCGAAAATAATAGAAGATATTTTTATCAATTAGATGGAGAGGGCATACGTTATGAAATAGTTGCTTTTGTAAAATCTATTGAAACCAAAAAAGAAAATTCTTATATTGACAAAAATATTTCCTTAAAAATTTCAGAAGTTATAGAAAATTTTTATTCCGAAACAGATATGTTGAAAATATAAATTAAAATCAAGTATTTAAAAGCATAATTAAAACTAAAATAATTTTAAGATTATAAAATCATTTAATAAAGAAAGAAGGATTGACAACTTTGAACTTTATAAGATACAAAAATGCAATAAATCAGCTATATTCAAATCTCGACAATTTAATAAAAAACCAAACATTTTGTAATAAAAATATTTATATGTTTGGTTCAAGTGTAATTGCAAATATGATTATATATTATTTAAAACAGCAGCATATAAAATTAGCAGGTATATTAGATAATAATTCCAAACGTGTAGGTCAAAAAGTCTTTGGATTGTCAATTTTTTCACCTGAAATATTATCAAAATCTAAAAATGATAATACTTTAGTCTTAATTGCTTCAGGATTTCAAGATGAAATGATTAAACAATTAGAAGATATGGGCTACATTTATGGAAAACATATTTTAAAAGCAATAGACTTACCTGAATTAATGAAAGATTATTCTTTTGTTGACAGAACAGGATATATTCCGCTTAGTGATGACGAAATAAAACAAAGCCAATTAAATGTCTTAAGAAAGGCAAAACAAATTTGCGAAGAAAATGGACTTAGATATTATTTAGCTTATGGTACACTTTTAGGTGCTGTCAGACATAAAGGTTATATTCCTTGGGACGATGATATAGACATTTATATACCTATCAAAGATATGAAAAAATTTATTGAGAAAGTAAATGAAGATAAAAATTTCGGAATTGTAAGTTCCTGTGTTGAAATGGACTATTACAGTAATTTTAGTATGATGTATGACTGTAACAATATATGTGATTCAAACCATTTTCCTATGCAGCTTACATTTGGTATAAGTATTGACATATTCCCTCTTTTTGGTCTTCCTGACAATAAAGAAGAATTTGAAAGCTATCTAACTGAAGTAAAAGAAGCTGAGTCAAATATGATTAATCTACTTTATGATTTACCAGCTTGCAATATAGCAAGAGAGAAATTATTTGAACTTGCTGAAAGATATGATTTTGACAAATCTTCATTTGTTGGCAATTTATTTGAACATGAAATTTTTCCAAGTAATTGGTTTCAATCTACATCTATTTTATTTGAAAATGAAAAATTTAATGCTCCTAATGAATATGATAAATATTTAAAATATTACTATAGCAATTATTGGGAACTCCCTCCTATTGAAAAAAGAGTAGGACATCACACTTTCAACGCTTATCACAAATTATAATTCAATAAACATTAAAATAAGGCGGCTATATTTAACATATCCGCCTTATTTTTCTAATTAGTTTCTTCCAATATTATATTTATCATATATGCCATTTCTTCTAAAGTAATATTTTCATTAGGCTTAATTGTATCACCTTGAATTAATCCAATTTTTTCTGCCTTTAAAACATCATTTTGGTAAACCGCTGCCACTTCTGCCATGTTTACAATATCGCTATCCTTAGGTAAAGTTGCTGTCACTGGTAAGCCTGTTTTAATTTCATAAAGTTTAACTGCAACACTTACAGCCTCTTGAGTTGATACACCTTGAGAATCAACCTTATCAATAGTCAATCCTGCTTTTGAAAGAAGATTTTTTTGTTTTTGCGTAAGAGTTCTGTTAAGTTTTACATCTTTTTCATTTGTCGCCACACTATAAATCAAATTATTTAATTGATTTGCTGTAAGTTCTTGGTCTGCATCATATAAAGTCATATCAACTATATTAATTTTATTTGATATAGCCTTGAAATTCTCTCCAGAATTCATAGAAAATGGAGCTTCTATTGCAACAGCAGTATATGCACTTAATGTATTTGTATCAAAAGAAAGTTCTGCTGTCAAATCATCATAAGTTGCCTCAACTCTCTGCCACTTTCCTGAATTTTGGTTGTACATATATGCTGACACATTTTTATCATATACTTCATATCTATTTGCCAACTCAAGCTTTACTTCAATAGGTGAAGCTATATAATCTATTGTAAGATTTGCCTTGGGTGTTTCAAGTTCCATACTCACTTGCTGTGTCATTGAAAGATAATTAGCAGGATTTGTAGTTGTAAAAGCATTGAGTCCTCCATTACCTTGTTTAATATTTACCTTTATAGAGGAATTATCTCCATAACCTTCAGCCATCTTAGTTACTATTTCAGGGACACAACTTGGATTTATGACCAATTTCATATTTTTAGCTTTTATTATTATATCAATATCTCTTTGTTTAAATACCTCAAATACTGTATATGGTATCTCTACTTCTCTGTTTGCAACTACTTTACTTCCATATGAACTTACATCTATATTATATTCATATACCCCATTTTTTATAAGTTTTGTTATGAGTCTTTGGTCTACCCTATTATCAGGCATATTTGTGTTGTCTATCTTATTTGAACGAATACGATATGTTAAAGTCTGTGTTTTAGGGTCATATACATACTCATAATCTTGGTCAGGCAATGGATACAAATCAGGGTCATTATTTGAATCATACTCTGAATCATCTGGTACAGTCAAAATTTTTATAA
Organism: uncultured Eubacteriales bacterium; assembly: GCA_964592005.1. Taxonomy (GTDB): domain Bacteria; phylum Bacillota; class Clostridia; order Lachnospirales; family CAZQDT01; genus CAZQDT01. The sequence goes on along the minus strand of CAZQDT010000011.1, from coordinate 19,381 downwards.
AATCACTAAATTCAGAAATTTCTGTTCTATAATCCGCTGGGTCCTCAAGTGCAAACTCCGTTGGTATTTCAAACTGTATTAAATCTTCAAAATCTTCATTATCTGCAATCTGAACTATATAACTAAATGTTTTTGTAGTTCCAGAACCAAGTTCACCTAATTTTTCAACTGTAACCCTTGTTGCAACTCTTATATAATAATATCTGTTTGTTATAAGGTCATTAAATATTGCAAGCATTGTTGCTTTTATTTCTTCTGCTCCAAGCATTCCATTTCCACTATCTGATACTGTAGAAGTATATCCTTCTGACATATCATCAGGGTCTTTCATCCACTCTGCTATAATATATGTACTATCTACCGGTATATATTGCTTATTATCTGCTAAATTTACATAAAGCAAACTTTCATTTGAAGCAAGTCCTAAACCCTCAGGAGGATTAGGTTGTGCTAATGGTTTTGTTTTTTCCTGTAAAGGTGATGACCACGCAGATGGTTCAGGTGCTGTATCAGATATCGCCCTTACCCATATATAATATTGCGTATCAGGAAACAATCCTGTAATTTTATAATATATTGCTGAATCAGAAAGTTCTTCATCAAATATTATCTTTTCTCCATTTTCTTCTATTTCTTCCTCAGAAAGCAAAAGTTCTGCTTTTGAAGCATCTTCTAAAGGTTTTTCGCTTACCGCAAGTTCATACTTAAAACCATCATTACGCCATTTTACAGTAATAGAAATATCATCTTTTTCATGAAGATAAAGACTAGGAACAGTGGGAATTTCTACCAAATCTTTATCCAATGGTAATGTCGTAAATGTCAGATATGCTGGGTCTGATTTAAGCAATGTTTCATCTTCAAGCTTTCTATATGCCCTAAACAAAATTACATATTCTGTATTTTCTTTAAGATTTTCTATATCTGTATAAAATGTAATTTTTTGTGCATCTGTCTCATCTAAAATAGGTTTATTTATTGCTGTAAATAAAGAAGTAGTTGATGTTTCTAGTGGAAGTACAACTTCTTTTATATATTCATCATATATTTTTTCTCTTTCTTTTCTATCTTCTAAATCTGACTCTGGATAATGTCTTTTAGCATAATTTTCTATATCACTATATTTAACAAGCATTGTTTCATACTGTATTTCATCATCTAAAAGTACCATTCTGTAATCAATGTCTTCATTTCCAGTTTGACTTGTAATTTTTAATTTAATATCTTCTTCTTTCTTTATAAGTATTCCATCTTCTTCAACATCTGCACCAAACACAAGCTTTCCATCTACAACATCAAATTTAGACTCCCATAAGTCTGAAAGTGCATTGTAAATTTCCCACCACTGAGTCTTCCATTCAATGGTAACTTTAGTCTGTTCAATCATTTTCTTCCCTTCGCTGTCCTCTCTTATTTTTAAAGGAGGCTTTGAAATCATCGGAGGTGTAAATACATTTCCCTCTTCATTAAAATATACCAACTTATACTCAGGCTTTGAAAGATATTCCTTACCATTAAATGTCTTTTTTGCTACTATTTTCATATAATAGAGTTTATTAGGTACAAGTGACTTTGTTGAGTATACTTCATCTATCTTTGTAACATATTTTGTTAATTCTTCTATATATGCTGGAATTTCTTCACCTTTCGCATCTATATAAGTAATCTTTGTAATATCTTCACCTGATATATCCTGAAGTATAGGTACAAGCTTTGAAGTCGAAGAATATAGTTCTTCTGCATTATCTGTAAGCCAAATATCATATCTTACATCTCTATCAATATATGTTGCCCCGTCATTATTTTCCGTATTTTCCAATTCTTTCTCAGTATAAGGATATCTGACAAATGCCGCCCACGTTACATTAAGTTTATAGTTTCCTTCTTTTTCAGATGTTATCTCCAATACATCTGGTTTATTGGGAATATACGGTATAGTAGAAGGATTATACTCTACTATTACAGAATACATTGTTGGTCTTTTCTTATCATCTTTATTTTTAAAACTTACAGCAACCTGAAAATACATAACATCTTTTGGTTTACTTGTCACCCATGAACCAATCTTTGCACCCTCATTCATAAGAGTACCAATTACTGTATAATTCTTAAAATCTTCATCTGTACATTGACGAATTTCTAAAAGTTCTGTTTCTGCCACAGTTGCACTATCAAGACCTGTCCATACAAGTTTTATATTTTGGTCATCTATCTCCTCTATTGTAAGAGGAAGATTTGTAGTTACTACTGTTGAATATTTTCCTGTTTGGTCACCATTTGTTTTGACTGTTACAGGAACTCTTTCTTCATTTTCATTTTTAAGTACTGCTCCTGATGCTAACTCTTTTGTATCTTCATATGTACCATTCGTAAACACTGGTTCAATAACAACATCATACATATTTGCAGGTGTTATAACATTTGCATTTGTTATAGTATATTTATAGCGTGTTCCACCTCTTATAGAAGTATCGTTTATAATTTCAAGATTTGCATCTTTAGCCTCCACATCTACCTCAAGCTGTGCCTGTTTTGCCTGTGAAGGGTCATCTGTTATTTTACTATAACTTATTATATATTTTTTTATAAGTTCTGAAGGATTATCCCAAATAATAGTCATACTATTTCCTTCACCTGTACCTTCAACTTGTATGTCAGTAAGGAAAAAAGCTTCATTATCTTCATCTGAAACATCAAGAGGTGCTTCCTGTCTTCTTGTATTTTCTCCAACCACAACCGTATGATAATGATAAGGAATTACTGAAATTCTATACAAAAATCCATTCATCAAATCTTCATTTATTGTTTCTGAATATTTTGTTCCTGCATCATCTGCATTCTTCTTATTCTCCACAGTTTTTACAACATATTCTTCACCAGTTACAATATTTTCAACATTAATATCATAGCCATCTGTATACTGATTTTCCGGATTTTTTTCAACTCCATTTATTTCCAAAGAACCTATTTCATTAACCAATATCTCTGGTGCTGTCCAACCTATTGTAATACTATAACCCGAGTCAGAACTATTGCTTACTAAAGTAACTCCACTCTTTACAGAGGCTTGACTATTTGCCATAACCTCTTCAGGCAAAATTCCAAAAAACATAAGAAATATCATTAAATATGCTACTGTCTGTCTAATCTGTCTTTTCAAAAGTCAAACCTCCCTATTTAAGATTTATTTTATTATCAAGCTTGCCTAAATAATCCAAATATACTGCTATACTTATACTATCATTTGCTCCTATTGAAACATCGTCAAATATTCCAAGCTGTATAGCTGCTTGAACACTCTTTTTATAAGCACTGTCAACACCATTTAAAAATTCTGAATTATTATAGTTTGTTATTCTTATTGTTTCTACTTTTGTTCCTGTTTTTATTTCATATAATGCCATAACAAAATATATAGCTTCCTGATTTGTTATATCATTATAAAGTTTTGCTGAACTTGCTTTTATTCCTTTACTCTTTAAATAAGCAGTTTCATTTTGCGTACTGCTTGCTCCTGCAATTCTTGCAGTACAACCTATTGCCATATATCTTGTAGCATCAGCATTTGTATCTATTATATCTTTACCCAAATAATCATCTAATCCATACTTTGCTATAAGATTTTTTACGCTTTCAGATGCTTCAATGCCATTAACATCAGGAATATTAATTTCTTTTCCTGCAAAAATAAATACTCCAAGTTTATTTATTTCAAAGCTCTTTTTATTTGAATATGAATTTGTATCAATTGCATTCCATAATGTTCCATTTTTTACGTATCCACTCACTGTATTGTTTGAACTTATCTCATCTGTAATTATAATATTTTTCTGAAGAGTATCAATACTATAATAATCTTCTGTATTATCATCAAATTCATCATCTATATCATCCATTATTTCCTCATATACTTCATCTACTGCCTCCATAACAAGCTGATATAAAATTTCATTACTATCTCCATCTTTAATAGCATTTTCAATATCTTCTGCCAATTCTCTCCTTACCTCTGTTTGAGATGAAGAACCTCTTATTGCTTTTTCAAACATTTTTACAAACTTCGCATCAAGAGTCTTTTCCATATCTTTAGTAGAAATGACATCCATTTCAAGTTCAAGCTGTTCTGATAAAGCTTCAAGATTATTTATTTTCTCGACTGTGCTCCAAGTTGCCTCTATTCTAACATAATAATCTCTTGCATCTTTTGCATTTATATCTTCTAAAACATCTTTTATCGCCTGTGTATCATTTACATCTATACTGTTTGCCCTGATTGTTGCCTGCATTCCATCTTTAGAAAGCATTACACCTATTCCGGCATCATTCATATTCTCAAGTGCCAAAGAAGGTATATAATAAACCTGTCTGCTTTGATTTTCTGCTTCAAAATTGTATATGCTAGATATTGCTTTTTGTAACTCTCCAGCAAAAGTATTCGTTCTATATATTACTTCATAATTTTTACTACTATTTTCTATAAGCCAATAATTTTTCTGTGAAAGCTCCATAACCTTTTCATCAAAAAGCTCTAACCATTTATTTGTTTTTACTTCAGTATCATAATCCTCTTGATTCATATTTGTACGGAACTGTACAGTATTTGAATATAATGAAACATCGTATAATGCCACTTCTTCCGATTCATCATTAATTCTAGCTTTCATCCTTACTTTAACAGTATATCCTTTTCCTTGCTCTAAACCTGTAATCTTGTATACAAAATGACGATAACCTTCTTTTTCTTCATTTCCATCTTTGAAAACTTTTGAATCTGTAACTTCCATTGTACCTATCTGCCATTCTTCGCCATCTTTCATTATTGCATATTCAAGAGGGTAGAGATTTGCTATTTCCTCCATAGTAGTTCCTGCTGGAATTGCTGCAAAGAAACTTACCACTGCTTCTGTTTCTTTATCATACTTAAAATATGTTTCATTTCTTTCGAGTTTTAAACCAATAGGTGCTGTTACAGGCTGCGTCGTATATGTCAAAGGCTCCCAAGACGAAAATGCTAAATCTTCCCATTCTCCTGTAGTTTGATTTTTTGCCATTCTTACAGTACGTATATAGTAATAATATATTCTATTTGGCATAAGCGTATAATCTACAAATTCAAGAGTAGGATTTCTCTTTTCATACTCATATGCGTAATCTTCATTTGATTCAAGCACTTTAAACACTTTCGTTTCATCATCATACAAATATAAATTTTCTGGCTGTTTAACCAACGAATCCGTTCTCCATGCTCTTTTCTGAGTTTCTGACAATTCACTTAAATCTTCTTCATAGAACTCTTCAAACTCATTTCTCTTGCTTAAAAGCTTTTCATCAACCTTTATTTCTGTCCTTACAAGCTGGTACTCCTTTTTTATTTCAACAGAATTAATACTAGGAGTATCTTCTATTTCAGACCATATAAGAGTTACTTTTGTAGGAGTTACTTCTGCATCTTTATCTACTCTAAAATCTGACGGTGACACTGGTGGAACTTCGTCAGGATTTGGACCATCAAGCACATCTTCTTTTTTTGTAGTAAATGAAATTATTGTAGATATACTATCCGATATTCTATCTTCTGTCGTATCATCCAATTTATTTATTACTTTAAGTAAAGTGCTCATTGCTGTATAATAAATAGTATTTTTGTCAAGCCCTGTTATTTTAAGAACTTGAGTATTTACATCTGTTCCTTCTTCATTTGATTCTTGTGTAATTCCAGTAATTTTAAGCATTTTTCCTGCTCTTAAATCTGAAATATAATTTGACAAATCCAATATTCTATTTCCATTATCATCTGTTTCACCTGTCAAAATAGAACTAAATGGTATATTTACTATATTTTCTCTATTCTTTTCATCATCAAAATAATCTAACTGTTGTGATGATTCCGTATTAATAACATTTTTCTCGGTAATAAATAAGTTTGCCTGCACTCCATTTTCCTGAAGTTCACAATTATTAGCCTCCAAATAATCTCCATAAAGCTCTTCGCCCATTGTATCCCACTGTACTTTAAATGTCTTTGCTGTAACATCAGTTACTTTTACTTCCTGAGGAGGTGAAAGTAATGCCTTTGCATTTGCATCTAATGTAATATTTACTGGTGTACAATATGGTGTATAGAACTGTATATTATCAACATCAAAATATGAACCTCTCATCTTTACATAATATATTGAAGGATAGTAGAAAATTTTTGATGGCTCATCTCTTACTGAAAGATTTTCTTCATTGTGAATTTCATATTCCAATACTATTGTAAAATTAGACTCTATAACTTCTTTTCCTTCTTCTGTTACAGAAGTTGAAGTAAGATGACCTGTTTCATATTCTCCCCATTTATCTAACAATTTTACTTCCTGATTCATACTTGCATCATCGGTAATCAATTTTACTCCAAAATCATTTTCTCCCTTTTTCTCTATTTCAACTTTCAAAAATTCAGCATATGCTCCCTCTCTTGCACTAAAAGGAGTCTTTAAAAATGTATATGTAACCGGCTGTCCTCTATCAAGAATTTTTTTCAAAACTGCTGTATTTCCTGCTTGCCATTTAAGTACAACCCTTACTTTTTCAATAGTATTTTGTGTGGAAGTTTCTGTAATAATTTTATATGTAGGTATCTCAAGTACAGGTGTTTTTAAATATTCACTTCCATCTGGATTATCTAGTAAAATCTGCGAAAATATGCTTCCCATTTCATATTCAAATTCTATACGGTAATAGTAATTATTGGTATTTGAAATAGGTATTATTATTGTATTTGTTCCACCCAAAACAGAATATTCATATTTAGCTATTCTTGAATCTTCTCCCTCCAAAGCATCTGGACTTGTCGATCTATGTACATAGTATGAACCATTTGCATTATATGGCGTAACCATAAGCACACGCTGTCCATCACTTTGTGTTATAGAATCATATTTCAAATATGTATGAGGTATTTCTTTATCTATTTTATAATTGGTAGTTTTAAGTCTGCTCAGTTCTGTTGCCGAACCACTTCCATTATATATTGCTCCCACTGTCATAGAATGGCTGTGATATAAAATACTTGGATCTAATCCATCACCACTTATTTTAAAAGAGTAATATCTCTTGCCACCTTTTGTAACTATATAACTGCTGGCATCATCTAATTTACCCGCCTGAAGTTCTATCGTTCCTATTGACTTTGGTGCAGAATTTTCTTCATAAATATTATCAATTATAAAATTTATACTTTTAGTAGTTGTTTCTGAAACTTTTAAAATCAAATTAGAATTTAAACCTTCATAACCTCTGTCATCTTTATATTTCTTAGTATCACTATAAGTTTTAGTTACTTCATCCCAAACTTGTGGAAGTGCTATCTCAACTTTCAGTTCTTGTTCCCTTCCCGGATAATTATCTGGTTCTGCTGTCTTATCAATAACCAACTGAGCATATGGCTGTATTTTAAAATCCAAAGCTCTCAACACTTGTATGTATTCATTATACTTTTCTGTTCCTTTTTCACAGTGCACATTAAAATTGTATATTTTGTTACTATCTATATTTTCAAGACCTAAATAAATTTTTCCATCTGACGAACCTGCTTGCCACTTTGCTGTTATCAAATTTCCATTGTATTTAAAAGCCACTGCTGTATCCTTATTTAAAGTAATATCTGCACCATATACAGCACTTGCAACTGAACCATAACCTGTAAAAGCTTCTACTTTAACACCTGCTGGAGCCGAAAATATATTATCAGATTCTTTATATCCATCTGTTTCTGCATTCTGCCATATATTACTTGAAGCCTCCTCTTGTTTCCAGTTTTTATCTGTTTCATCATACAAATAATAAACTGCTTTTTCGCCTTTTTCATCATAAGCAGCTAAAGAACCTTCTTCAAATTTATCAGTAATTAAATTTTTAACTCTATAAGAAATTTTTGTAATTCCATCACCTTTTGTTATGATAATCTGTATCTCCTTACCATCTTCTGGATTATATGTAAATAAATAATCACCATTATAAGCATTGCCTGCAACTTCCCCATAATCCCAACTTAAAACAACTTCATTATTTTTATCCTCTCTTTTTGATATTGCAATAATATCCTTTATTTTTTTTGATTGTTCCCACGTAAGATTTATATCAGCTGCTACTTCTGTCATAACTGCTGCTTGTACATTATTTGTAAATGGCAGATTTACCCCCAAAAACATTACCAATGCCATAAACAATGACAAAAATTTCCTATATTTTTTCATTTTATTTCCTCCTCAGTCCTAAGCTTTACATATTTTTTATATCGTCATTTAACCAATAATATATATTAAATTTCTGTTACAAACTCTTTTTAAACACAAAAAAGCTGTATTAAATAAATACAACTTTATTTTATCATATTTTATATATTTTTACCATAGAAAAATTAACCTTTAATCCAAAAAAACACTTTCACTTAAAAATGCACCATATAGGAATTGAACCTACGCCTATCGAGTCGGAGTCGAACGCTCTATCCACTGAGCTAATGGTGCAAAGGCCCCCCTTTTAAAAGGGGGAGAAGTCTAATAAAATTACTCTCCAATATGCACTGGTTTAAGATTCCATATTTCCTCAGCATACTGTTTTATAGTTCTGTCACTTGAAAATTTTCCACTGTTTGCAGTGTTAAGAATAACCATTTTCGCCCATTTTTTCTTATCTTTGTATAATTCATCAATCTTAGCTCTTGCTTCATTATAAGACGCAAAATCTTTAAGAATATAATATTCGTCCGCTCTTCCTCCTGTGCCATTAAGAAGTGCCTCATATAATTCTCTGAAAAGCTCAGGGTTTTCTCTTGAGAATGTGCCATCTATAAGCCTTGTCATAACAATTCTTACATCTTGATTAGAATTGTAAATATTCCACGGATTATATCCACCCTCTTTATTAAGTTTAATAACTTCATCTGAACTCATACCAAATATAACTATATTGTCTTTGCCAACTTCTTCATATATCTCAACATTAGCACCGTCCATAGTTCCAAGTGTAACTGCACCATTAAGCATAAATTTCATATTTCCTGTACCAGAAGCCTCTTTGCTGGCTGTGGAAATCTGTTCGCTTACATCTGCCGCAGGTATAAGTTTTTCTGCCATAGAAACACGATAATTTGGCATAAATACAACTTTAAGTTTTTTAGAAACTATTGGGTCATTATTTACAACCTCTGCTACATTATTTATAAGTTTAATTATAAGCTTTGCTCTTCTGTAACTTGCTGCTGATTTAGCCGCAAATATAAATGTTTTTGGCTCCATTTCAATAGATGGATTAGCTAATATCTGATTATAAAGATGTATTACATGAAGTATATTTAAAAGCTGTCTTTTATACTCATGAAGTCTTTTTACCTGAACATCAAATATTGAATTAGGGTCTACATCAATATCCAAAACTCTTTTTATCTCTTTAGCAAATGCTACTTTGTTGTTATATTTAATTTTCATAAATCTTTCAACAAATTCTTCATCTTCTGCATATTTTTCAAGCCCTTTAAGCTGTGATAAATCTTTTGTCCAACCATCACCAATTTTTTCATCAATAAGCTGTGCAAGTTCAGGATTTGCATGAAGAAGCCATCTTCTTTGTGTTATTCCATTTGTCTTATTGTTGAATTTATCAGGATACAATTCATAAAAATCCTTTAATTCCTGTCTTTTAAGAATTTCTGTATGAAGTGCTGCAACACCATTTACAGAATGACTTCCCACAATAGCAAGCCATGCCATAGATATCTGTCCATTGGCAATAATTGCCATTCTTCTTATCCTGTCATCATCATTTCCAAAACGTTCTCTGAGAAGTTCACAATATCTCTTGTTTATCTCTTCAACTATCTGATATATTCTAGGCAAAAGTCTGCTAAAAAGCTCTATTGGCCATTTTTCAAGTGCCTCCGACATAATAGTATGATTTGTATATGCACATACCTTAGTCGTAATATCCCATGCTTCATCCCATTCAAGTCCTTCATCATCTAATAATACTCTCATAAGTTCAGGAACTGCTACTGTTGGATGAGTATCATTAAGCTGGAAAGCTACTTTTTCAGCAAACTGCGAAAAATCACTATGTGTCTGCTTATATTTTTTTACTACCTGCTGAACTGTTGCAGATATAAAGAAATACTGCTGTTTTAAACGAAGTTCCTTACCCTGATAATATTCATCAGCAGGATACAATACATGTGCTATGGTTTCTGCAATGTTTTGATCCTGTGTCGCTCTATTATAATCTCCTCTATTAAAAGAATTTAAATCAAAGCTGTTTACTGCTTCCGCATCCCAAAGACGCAAAGTATTTATTGTATTATTATCATAACCTACAACAGGATAATCATAAGGTACAGCCATTACAGAATTATAATTTTCCTGTATAAATCTATATCCACCTTTTCCATTTTCTACAGGTCTTACATTTCCGCCAAATTTAACTTCAACAGCATATTCAGGGCGTTTAATTCCCCATGGGTCACCAGCTTTGAGCCAATCGTCAGGTTTTTCTACCTGATATCCATTTTCAATCTTTTGTTCAAATATTCCATAATGATATCTGATACCGCAACCATATGCTGGAAGTTCCATAGTTGCCAAAGAATCTAAAAAGCAAGCAGCAAGACGTCCAAGACCTCCATTTCCTAGACCCGGGTCAGGCTCTTGGTCTTCTATTTTATTGTAATCTATTCCAAGTTCGTCAAATACTTCCTTTATAACTTTATCCGCTTTAAGATTTATTATACTATTTCCAAAAAAACGTCCCATCAAAAATTCCATAGATAAATAATAAACTGTCTTTGCATCCTGTTTTTCATATGTTTCATGTGTATCAATCCACATATCATTTATTACATCTCTTACTGAAAAAGCTGTTGCTTGATATATTTCCTGCTCACTTGCATTTTCCAAAGTCTTTCTGAATAGAGTCTTAACATTCTTTATAATAGATGATTTTAACTCTTCCTTATCAATTTTAAAATCACTCATCAAACTAACCCCTTTCTATGCACTAGACAAAAAAGTAGTAATAATCTCTTCCTGCAAAAAATTTTAGCATCTATATCCACTCATTTATCATTTTTATTTATATTTAGTGAATTACATCTCATTTATAATATCATAAAAATTGAATTTTGTATACAAATTTTAAAGTAAATCTATCCAATCATTTATTTCCACATTTAACCATTATGACGTCTTTCATGCGTCTGATAATAAATTCCTTTTTCTTTATACATATGCTGTTCTGCTTCTCTAAGCATTTTTTCCAAATCACTGCATTTTTCCTGCCATCCAAAGCCAAGCGAAACACTTATTTTTTCTCTTTTCATCATATTTTTAAGTTCTTCTATTTTATTGAAAAATACTTTATTTTCAATATTCATAGATAAAATTACAAATTCATCACCTCCAATACGATAAGCTTCTTCTGGAAAATTATAAGCAATAACCTTAGCACAACTACAAATTAAATTGTCACCTTCTTCATGCGATTGAGTATCATTAATCTCTTTCAATCCATTCAAATCAATATACATAACCCCTACATTTTTCAAAACTTCTCCTATACAAGAATTTAATATATGTATATATTTATTCCTATTATACAATGAAGTAAGCATATCCTTATAACTCATACATTTTAAATATTCCTGATGTTTTTGTCTAGCCAAAGAACTTGTAATAAAAAATCGTACTGCACAAAGCAATGTAGTATTTTCGTGCTTTTTGGGATTATCTATCCCTACAAAGCCAATTATAATATTATTTTTAAAAAGGGGAACTGCTATAAATTTACTTCCATCTCTATTCAATACAAATTTCTCATTCTCTAATTCATTATAATTATTATCTGATTTATTATAATTTTCTGTCCATTTAACTAAATTCAAAATTAAACTTTCCTTTAAATTATTTTGATAAACTTTCTCATTTTCTATATATCTATATGTATTAATTAAAACATTTTTTTCAAAATCAAATTCAAAAATATAAGTAGCATCTGAATTAAAATACTGATTTATTATGTCCAACAAATTATTTATTGAAATATTTATATCTTTATCTGAAGATAATTCTGTCACACATTTAATCAACGCATTAGAATTATCAAGCTGATATTCTGTTTCCACTTTACTTTTTTCAAGCTGATTAACCACCTGAATGTTCCATAGAAAATATATTATCAACAAAATAGCCTCTGCACACCCTGCAATAGTCAAAACCTTTTTCAAATAGATAAGATTTTCAAAAACTATATTTTCACGTACAAACACTGCTACCTGCCAGTCAAATAGACTACTTGGCATATAATACATATAAAGAGGCTTGCCATTTGTACGAGATTTAAAAGCAATCGCACCTGTCTTATGAGTTCTTATATCTTCTTTCAAATCAATATCTTCATAACCCGCCAAACGTTCTCTTTCAGGAGTATTAAAAGCATTTCCAAGTTCATCATGCCAATTATCCATAATATAATTTCCATCTTTACTATCTATAATACAAATATTCGCTTGTCCATCATAAACAGTAGGCTGAAAAATCGCTGAAAGGCTATTTGAATCTATTGTACCTATAAGTATCGCAGATGGTTTGTCATTTTTTAAAATAGGTATAATATAATACACACATTCTTTTCCTGTTGCTACATCTGTCATTCGAGCTGACATATGTTCTCCTTTTGCAGCAATTTCTTCAAAAGAAATATTTTCACAAACTACTTTATGTGTTCCATTGTCCATACAAACTGTATTATCAGGATAAAGTACATCTATTCTTGAAAATATCGTAGTAGGCTGAAACATTTCCAAGTGCATCAAAGTAATCTGCTCCGCCTCCAGCCTATCTTCTTGAAGCATCACATTAGCAACCAAATTAAGTTTAATAATTTCATCTTTAAATTTCATAGTAATTTCTTTATCAACTGCTTGTGCAGCATCACTCAATAACTGCCAACATCTTTCTTTTTCACGTTCTGTAACTTTATTATACAATACCAACGATATAACAACTATAATTCCGGTTATAGCTATTACTGGCAGCATTCGCTTAAGTCTCTGTTTCATAATAGTTCTCTCCTTAAAAATTCAATATATTCTTTAGCCAATTCAGGCTTTTCTCTCAAAAAATAATCCCACTCATCTATAAGAACTACAAATTTAATATTCAATTTTTTATGAATTTCCAATAATGCCTGTGCCAAAGATTTAGTATCTTCTTTTATGCAATCAGGATATTCCTGTTTTAATTCATCAATTATAATCTTTTGCAAGTATTTCAACACCGAAATATTTTCTTCCAAAATCCCCATTATAACCATATTTTGTATATCTATTGCTATTACATCATATTTATTTAAATGTTCTTTAAATTTAGAAGATTGTGCTATTTCTAAATCTTCAAATATTTTCTCTGAATTACAACTTTTACTATAATAGGCTTTCATCATCTGCAAAGCCATTGATTTTCCAAATCTTCTCGGACGGCTTGAACAAATAAATTTATCTCTAGTATTTATAACGTCATTTGTATAATTTAATAAACCCGTTTTATCTACATATATTTTTGAATTTAAACTTTCAACAAATTCTGTATTATTTGGATTAACATATATACCCATAAAATCACTTCCCTACTTTTTTTAACTTTATTATACTAATGAGTATTAGTAAATTCAAGTAAGAACAATACTTAAATTTGGAATAAAAAATTTTTTTGACTTTTCTTATTTTTTGAAGTATTCTACCAGTGTAATATAAATTTTAAATTTAATTTTGTTAGGTATTGTATGTTAATTGTTTCAGTATTGCAGAATACAGCTAACTAAATAGTTAAGTTTTTACTTACAAAGCTAGAAGTATGCCATTTTGTAAGTAATGTATTAAATTAAAAGTTCCTGCATCAGAACTTTACCCTGATAATTATGACTTTTCAATAATCTTTGAAGATGTTGAAACGAGGAAAGCCAAACACCAGATGAGCAGAAAATATTGTGAAGATTTAGAAATACATTATGAAAAATAATAAAAAAGACTGTATACGGCGGCAAATCCACTGTATACAGTCTTTTTTACTTAATATCTAATTCTGGCGGAATATCTAGCTCTGTTGGAACATATTTCCCATCTTTTTTACGTTGTTTAACACACTCTGTAAGCAAATACTCTATCTGACCATTTACTGAGCGAAAATCATCTTCTGCCCACGCAACAATAGCATTATATAGTTTTTCTGAAAGCCTAAGCGGTACTTGTTTTTTCTCTGCCATAACTAATACAAACTTCCTGAATTGACAATAGGCTGTGCATCATGGTTTCCACAAAGAACAACTAAAAGATTTGAAACCATTGCCGCTTTCCTTTCTTCATCTAATTCTACTATCTGATTTTCATTCAAACGTTCTAATGCCATTTCAACCATTCCTACCGCTCCATCAACTATCATCTTTCTTGCATCAATAATTGCTGATGCCTGCTGTCTTTGAAGCATAACTGCTGCTATTTCAGGTGCATACGCAAGGTAGGTAATACGTGCTTCTATAATTTCAAGTCCTGCATCTGCTACTTTCTGCTGTATTTCATTTCTGATACGTTCTGCAACTACTTCACTTGAACCTCTCAGACTTCCTTCATCTGCATGACCATCACCAGTAGTATCCACACCTACTGCCACATCATAAGGGTATATCTTTACAATATTTCTCAAAGCACTGTCACATTGAAGAGATAAATATTCCTTATAATTATCCACATTAAAAACTGCTTTTGCTGTATCTACCACGTGCCACATAACTGCTATTCCAATTTCAACCGGATTACCAAGACAATCATTTATTTTTTGACGATTGTTATTTAATGTCATAATTTTCAAAGAAATTTTCTTACTTGATACCTCTCCTACTGCATTTACTCCAACATTCACAACATCAACTTTACCCGATTCTATTCCACTCTGTGCAAGTTTTGTACTTGCCGCAGGATTTACACCTGTACAGAATGGGTTTACATAATAAAATCCAGCCTCTTTCAAAGTTCCTACATATTTGCCAAATAAAGTCAAGACTAATGCTTCCTGTGGTTTTAAAACCTTTAAACCCAATAACGGAAACCAGCCAATGCAAAGCCAGATAATACCAATAATCAATAAAACCGAGTTTCCCAATCTGGATCCTGCTACTGTAACCAAAATTCCAGCCAAATAAGCTAAAATTATCCAAAACAATGCTGTCATACCATTTTTCTTTGTTCCTATAATTTTTTCGTTCATTTCATTTCCCCCTTTATTTTGATATCAAAATGATATCACTTTAAAATCTTTTTGTCAATATACTTTTATAAATTTTTAAAAAAATAAGGCTGTTGCACTAGCAGACTTTACAATAACAGTTTCTACTGTATACTGTAATCTTATTTCTTAGTACAACAACCTTTTTTATTCTACAAAAATTACATTTAACCTACATTTGCCCCATTTTCTATATCTGCTGTCAAAAGTGCCAAATTTCCTTTGCCATCATCTGCCGCAAGTACCATACCTTCTGACATTACCCCTCTTAATTTAACAGGTTTAAGATTTGTAACAACTACTACTTTTTTACCTACCATTTCTTCAGGAGTATACCATTTAGCTATGCCCGAAACAATCTGTCTTACTTCATCACCTATTTTAATTTGAGATTTAAGAAGTTTATCAGATTTTTCAATTTTTTCGCATTGAATTACTTCTCCAATTTTAAGCTCCAATTTATCAAAATCATCTATTGTAATAAGTTCTTTTTTAGGTTCTTCTTTCTTTTCTTCCTTTTTTTCCTCAACAGGTGCATTAGCTGCTTCAAGCTCCGCCAACTCTTTTTGCATATCTATTCTAGGGAAAATAATTCCTCCTTTTGAAACTTTAGTTCCTTTTGGCAATGCTCCCCAATTTTGAATACTTTCCCATGTAGTAAGCTCTCCATCGGCTACTCCAAGCTGCTCTCTCATTAAAATCGGAGTTTTAGGCATAATAGGAGAAATAAGTACTGATACTATTCTCAACGCTTCTACAAGATTATACATTACACCTGCAAGTACAGCCTTTTTGCTTTCGTCTTTAGCCAATACCCATGGTGCTGTCTCATCAATATATTTATTGGAACGTCTTATCAAATTCCAGATTTCCGCCGTTGCATCGCTCAAAAGGAATTTATCCATATAATTTTCTGTATTTTGTACAGTTTCTTTTGCTACCTTTATAAGGTCTGCATCAAATTCCGTAGCTTCTGTTTCCTGTGGAAGAACTCCTCCAAAATATTTTTCAACCATTGCAACTGTTCTTGACAGAAGATTTCCCAAATCATTTGCCAAATCCGTATTTATTCTCTGAATAAGACTTTCATTTGTAAAGTTTCCATCTTGTCCAAATGCAATTTCTCTCAAAAGGAAAAATCTTATGGCATCTACTCCATAACGTTCTACAAGCTTAACCGGGTCTACAACATTTCCCTTTGATTTTGACATTTTTTCGCCATTTCCTATAAGCAACCAACCATGTCCAAATACCTGCTTTGGAAGAGGCTGATCTAATGCCATAAGCATTGCAGGCCATATAATTGTATGGAAACGTAAAATATCCTTTCCTACTAAATGTACATCTGCCGGCCAGTATTTTTTGTAATCGCTGTCATCATCTGACATAAATCCAAGTGCCGTTGCATAGTTAAATAACGCATCTACCCAAACATAAACTACGTGCTTAGGGTCAAATTCAACAGGTATTCCCCATGTAAAAGATGTACGTGATACACATAAATCTTCTAATCCAGCTTTTAAAAAGCTAAGCATTTCATTTCTTCTTGATGCAGGCTGTATAAAATCAGGATTTTTTTCTATATGCTCTATCAATGCGTCCTGATATTTTGAAAGTCTAAAGAAATAACTTTCCTCTTTTGCTTTCTCTACAGGTCTGCCGCAGTCAGGGCATTTGCCATCTACTGCCTGTCTTTCTGTAAAGAAAGTTTCACAAGGAGTACAGTATAAACCATCATATTCGCTTTTATAAATATCGCCTTTATCATATAATGCCTTAAATACTTTTTTAATAGCAGCTTCATGAAAATCATCGGTAGTTCTTATAAATATATCATAATCTATATCCATAATCTTCCACAAATCTTTTATCCATGCAACAATTCCATCTACATATGCTTTAGGTGTTGTATTTTTTTGCTTTGCAATACGTTCAATTTTTTGTCCATGTTCATCTGTTCCTGTTAAAAATTTTACATCGTAACCTCTTAATTTTTTATATCTTGCCATAGTATCGGCAGCCACCGTTGTATAAGTATTTCCTATATGAAGTTTATCACTTGGATAATATATAGGTGTAGTAATGTAAAAAGTTTTTTTATCCATTTTTATTCCTCCTTAAAATTTATTTCACATTATTATAGAAGTAAACAAACGCAACAACAGGATATATTTATTATTACCTAAATTTCAATAAAACAAGCCCCGCCTTCTAAATAAGAAGACGGGGCATATACCTCGTGTTACCACTTCAATTCATTTACTGCTCACACAGCAAACCTCAGCAAGTACAATCATACTCTTTCGCTGTAACAGGCGAACCCGTCAAAGTCTAAATATCAATTTCGACCATGCCGCTCCGGAGCCATCTTCAATCTTTCTCTACACGCTTTCTTCCACCACATACTATTTCATTTAATTAATAAACGTCTGAAACAGTATTAAAAGCTCTCTGTTGAGTTTCAAAAGATTTACTCTCTCTTTCAATGCGTTTTAATATTAATATAGATTGAATTTAGCACAAGTTATTTACTTTGTCAAGATTATTTTATCTTATCTTCAGGAAAAAACCATAAGGATTATCAAAACTTTAATTCTTAAATTTATGTTTATTTTACAAAATTATCTTGATTTTTACAAAAATGTATGTTATTATTTTTTAGAAGTTGATATCACTTCAATATTATCATTTCATATAAGACTTATATCATTCAAAAATTCCCAGCAAACGTTATTGTAATGTAATTAAAAATTTGCTAAAATACAAAGGAGGCATTGATATGTGTGTAGCATTAGACCAAATTGCTCAAGAAGCCAGACTTGAAGGGGAAATTAGAGGGAAATCCCAAGCAAAAGCTGAATTTATTAAATCTATGCAATCTCTAGGTTATACTGAGGAAGAAATTCAAAAAATAATTCAGAATATTTCTGATAATGATTTAACAAAAAATTAATACAAAGAAAGGATTGATATTATGACTTATACTTATAAAACCAAAGGTGTATGTTCTACACAAATCAAATTTGACTTAAATGACAATATTGTAACTAATGTTTCTTTTACTGGTGGCTGTAATGGAAATCTCAAAGCCGTTTCAGCTTTAGTTGAAGGACTTACCGTAGATGAAATTTCTAAAAGATGTAAAGGGATAACTTGCGGTTTTAAAAACACTTCCTGTTCTGACCAGCTTGTAAATGCTTTACTCGAAGCTTCTGCTTCTGAAAATAAATAAGGGGTTGAAAAAATGAAATCTTTAGCTGATATTAAAAATGAACTTAGTTTAGTACCCATAGAAAATATTCAAAACTATATTATTCAATATCAGTCAGATAGCAGAATTGGCGTACAGAAACTTTTAAAACAATATGAAACCAAATTTCTTAAATATAATGAAGAATTACAAAGAATACAAACTATTTCTCAATATGAAAATGACCTTTACTCAAAAGGAGCAAAATATATTGCCGGAATAGATGAAGTAGGCAGAGGTCCCCTTGCTGGACCTGTCGTTACCTGTGCAGTTATTTTACCACAAAATTGTAATATTTTAGGGATAAATGATTCAAAAAAACTCTCAGAAAGCAAACGAGAAGAACTTTATATAAAAATAAAAGAAGAAGCACTTGCAATAAGTCTTGCTATGTCAAATGTAGAAACCATAGACAATATAAATATATTACAGGCAACTTTAAAAGCCATGTCTGAATCTATAAACAAACTTTCTCTTACTCCTGATTATGTGCTGGCTGATGCTGTAACTATTCCAAATATAAAAGTAAAACAACGAGGAATTATTAAAGGCGATTCAAAAAGTATTTCAATAGGTGCAGCAAGTATTATAGCTAAAGTTACTCGTGACCATATGATGGTAGAATTTGACAAAATTTATCCTGAATATGGATTTGCTAAAAATAAAGGTTATGGTACAGAAGAACATATTTCAGCTATTAAAAAATATGGACTTTGCCCAATACATAGAAAAACATTTGTAAAAAATATACAAATAGATGATTGACAAAAAGGAGAACGCTTAAGTTATTGAAAGTATAGATAAATATATTTAAAAGTGATAT
>CAZQDT010000010.1:1786-28246 GCA_964592005.1 uncultured Eubacteriales bacterium | reverse complement strand
AATGACAAATAGGTTCAAAAGTTTGACTTTTGAACCTATTTGTCTACAAACTGAAATGGGTGTCAATAAATTTGACACCCATTTTTTAATTAAATCCTGCTTTTTCTTTTTGGAGAGTTGCTCCATAGAAAGCATATTTAGGTTCAAGATTTTCGTTAAAAAGCATAGGATAGTATTCTTTTCTCCATGAAAGGTTATCTGTAAATCCCCAGAAAGTCAAAGAATCCATATTTACTTTTCCATCTTTTACAAGTTTCAATATACCATTTATTAAGTAATAATAATATTTTCCTTGAATTTTTAAATTTGTATCATTTACCTCTAAAGGATTATCATAAGACCCAAGACATACATCAAGTTCTGTTAAATTTATCTTTAATCCAGTAGAGCCAAGTTTTTCTACTGTTCTTATATATGTATTAAAACTGTCTTTAGTGAAAAGATGTGCCTGTAAACCAATTCCATCAATGAGGGAATTTCCGTCTTTATCAACTAAAGTTTTGATGAAATCTATAAGTGTATTAACTTTTTTTTGTTCATTATAATCATTATAGTATAAGTCTATATATTCAGGCGCATATTTATCAGCATAATAAAAAGAATACCATAGATAGTCATCACCTATTGTTTGAAGCCACAGACTGTCACGTTTTGAACCATCTTCCATAAATGCCTCATTTACTACATCATAAGCATAGAATAAATCAAGATACCCTAAATTTTCAAGCTGTTCAAATATCTGGCTGATATAACTTTCCATACGTTCAAGCATAATTTCTCTACTTACAAGAGATTTTTCAGTATCAAAATTTTCGTAAAAAATCCAATCAGGAGTCTGACTATGCCAGATGAGAACATGACCACGTACTGACATATTATTTTCTTTACACCATTGTAAAAGAGCTTGAGTATCTGAATTAATTGTTACGCTCAATTTACCTGAAGAAATACTTTTTTCTTTATCTAAAATATAATCAGGTTTAAGAAGATTTTCAAATGTAATACTATTAAAATTTTGAGTAATGATATCTGTACATTTTAAATCTGTTATCATATAATCCGATAAACAAGTGCCTGCTTTTAATCCATATTCTGCTAAAAAATTTTTTATATAAATATTATCTTCCGCTTGAATAATTTCAGAAGATAATGAAGCAGATGGTGTTGTTTCGGTAATTGTTGTCATAGAGGTATTTTCTTCCTTTGTTAGATTTTCGGGTTGAATATCATTATTTTTATTGCATGAAGTTACACAAAGCAATAGTAAAATTATTAATATAAGATTTTTAAATTTTTTCATGACCATTATTTTCCTATATTTCTAATATTTTGAAACTTTTGCACTTCTACTATTAAGTCTTCAGAAACATTAACTACTCTTGAAGTTGCTTCTTTACAGGAAACCATAGAAGATTCGAAATTGTGCATATCCATATTTACTTTTTCTCCATATTCAGCATTTTGTTCAGCAAAGTTAGTAAGTTGTTCAATACTGCTGGCGATTATATTTTTATGTTGTTCTAATCCGGAAATTTCTGCACTTATACTATCAATTGCTACACTAACTGTACTAATTTCATTATTTAAATTAGTAAAAATTTCGTCTGTATCTTTCATTTTTTCATCTTGTTTAGTAAAAGATTCAGATACTTTATTTGTGATATCAACGCTTATATTTGAATTATTAATAAGTTCATTTACAATTTTATTGATATGCTCCGTAGATTCTTTAGATTGGTCCGCAAGAGTACGGATTTCATCTGCTACAACAGCAAAACCACTTCCATGTTCACCTGCTCTTGCTGCTTCAATACTTGCATTTAAAGCAAGAAGATTGGTTTGATTGGAAATACTTGCGATAATTTCAGTTACAGAACGTATTTCCTGTACAGACTCATTTGTTTTTTGAGTTTGTTGACGAACTGATTCTATGTAAGAGCTATTTTCATTGCTTATAGAAATTAATTCTTCAATAATTTGTATTGCAGACTGATTACATTTACTTACAGCCTGAGCACTTGCATTTAAAGCGTTTACATTTTTTAAAATGTGGTCAATAGCAATAGATATTGAATTTGTTTTTTCTTTTATATCCAAAGTCTGTTTTGCTTGTATTGAAGTATTTGAAGTAATAGCACCGACAGCATCGCTTGTATTTGTCATAACTTTTTCCATTGAATCAAACATCTGTGAAAATTCTTCGGAAACAGCAGATAATTCTTCTAATGTGTTCTTTACAGTTGTAATTGTATTGGCAAAGCCAGCAGAAGTATTTTGAATAGTTCTAAAAATCTGTCCTAATTCATCTTGGCGTTCTGCAATTTTTTTGGCTTGTTGGGATAATTTGTTATCAGAATGTGCAAGGTCTTCACCTGTAAGAGCCGCTTTGATTGGAAGTATTAATTGTCTAACAAAAAATAAGACTAACCCACAAACCAAACCTACTGCTAAAATAGTTAAAACTAAAGCCGTAGTAGCACTAATAATTCCATATTGTAAAAGTTCCAAAACAATAATCTGAAGAACTAATCCTGGAACAAATAAAATAAGAGAGTAAATTATCAGTTTTTTACTTAAATCTTTTTTCTTTTCATCATCCATAGTCTACATCTCCTTTACATATTAAAAACAATTAAATTGTAGTATTTTTTTTTAATGTTGTCAAGTATAAGTAAGCAGGCTTTATTTTGCTGGTAAATAGATTTAAATTTATGTATAACTTCAGTTTTATCAGGCAAAAATTTAATGAATATTAATTGTCGGTAAGCTGGAGGGGTATAGATGAAAGAAGATAATAAAAAAATAATAATGGTAGACGGAAAACAATCTGAATGGTATGAAAAAGCCATTTTTATAATGAGGGGCGACATAAATACAGAAAATAAAAAAGTGGATTTTGTAAAAGAAGCAGAAAAAATAATAAATTCTTATATGATAAAAAATTCATATATTTCTGAAAAAAGCAGCAGTATAATTAAAAGTAGAGAAACAAAAAAAAGCGGATTAAGTAATAGAGAATTGAATATAATTTTAAATGTTGCACTCATACTAAGTTTAATTTTGCTTGGAATAACGATATGGAATTTGTTGATATAAAGATGTAGAAAAAAATATAATACATTGCATTTTATTTCTGAATTGATTATAATTTAAACGAATGCGGATTGTGAATATCCGCTTGACATCAATTAAAAAATTGTATTATAAAAAGGAATATAAATATGGAAAGTAAAATGTTTGAAAAGGCCTATGATACTGTAAAAAAATATAATATGTTGCAAAAAAATGACGTTGTTGTGATAGGAATATCAGGAGGAGCGGATTCTGTTTCGCTTTTCCATTTTTTGTATGAAATAAGAAAGGAATATTCACTCAAACTTGTAGGGGTACACATTCATCATGGAATAAGGGGGCAAGAAGCAGATAGAGATGCAGAATATGTAAGGGAATTATGTAATAAATATAATGTAGATTTTGAATTGTTCAAGTATGATATACATAGTGAAGCAAAAAAAATGAAGCTTACAGATGAAGAAGCAGGAAGAAAAATACGTTACGAGGTATTTAATAGTGTACTTGAAAAATATGGTTCTGGAAAAATTGCGGTAGCTCATAATATGAATGACCAAGCGGAAACGTTACTTATGAGAATATGTAGAGGGACAGGATTAAAAGGGCTTACGGGAATACTTCCTGTAAGAGATAATATTATAAGACCATTGATAGAATGTAGCAGAGAAAGTATAGAGGAATATTGTGAAATTAATCATTTACAGTATCAGAAAGATTATACAAACGAGATGGATATTTATACCAGAAACAAAATAAGACTAAAACTTATACCAATGATAAAAGAAAATTTAAATCCTTCGATTATATCAGTTCTTTCTCGTATGAGAGAAATGCTTCAAGATGAAGAAGACTATATTGAAATCCAAGCAAAACAGGCATATGAAGAATGTCTTAATTTAAAAAATAAAGATATGGTTTCTATTAATATAGAAAAGATAAATAAATATCATAAAGTTATACAAAAAAGAATTATACGGTTTGCACTTCAAGAACTTAGAGCAGACCTTCATGATATAGAATTTGCACATATAAAAGATATACTAGATTTAATGACAAAATCTACGGGGAAAACCATAAATCTTACAGATGGAATAATGGTGCGAAAGCAGTATGAAAATTTAGAATTTTATTTAAAAAAAGAGGAAGGGATTTTTAAGGGTTTTTCATATGATTTAAAAACAACTGATGAGGAGATAGAAATTTCAGAGGCAGGTTTGGTAATAAAAACTTTTCTTAATGAAAAAAATTTTAACAAAGAAAATTTTAATAATGTATATACTAAATTCTTTGATTGTGATAAAATAATAGGTAATCTTAAAATTAGAACTCGTATTTCGGGTGATAAAATATATTTAAAAGGTATAGGAACAAAAAAATTAAAGGATTTTTTTATTGATATAAAACTTCCAAGAGAACAAAGAAATCAAGTACCTATTGTTGCAGTAGGAAATGAAGTGATATGGATTGTGGGTTATAAAGTAAATGAAAAATTTACAGCAGATAAAAATACAAAAAAAATACTTTGTATACAGATAATACCTAAAAAGTAAAATTATTTGTATCAGATTAAGGAGAAGAAAAAATGGCAGAGAAAGTAGAAGTTTTAATTGAAGAAAGTGAAGTTCAAAAAAGGATATATGAAATAGCAGATGAAATATCTAAGGATTATGAAGGAAAAGAAGTCCTTTTGGTTTGTATTCTTAAAGGTTCAGTAATGTTTACTTGTGAGTTGGCAAAAAGAATAAAATGCCCTGTGTTATTTGATTTTATGTCTGTTTCAAGTTATGGAGATGGAACTGAAAGTAGCGGCAGAGTAAAGATTATCAAAGATTTAGATGATAATATAGAAGGAAAAGATGTAATCGTTATAGAAGATATCATTGATTCAGGACGTACATTGAAATTTTTGATGGAAGTTTTAGAAGTTAGAAATCCTAGAAGTTTAAAATTATGTACATTGCTTGATAAGCCGGATAGACGTGTTGTAGATGTAAAAGTGGATTATATAGGTTTTAAAATACCAGATGAATTTGTAGTGGGTTATGGTTTGGATTATGCACAAAAATATAGAAATTTACCTTATATAGGTAAATTGACTTTGGACAATTAATATGATATGATTAAAAAATGTTTAAATAATAGTTGAGGAGGAAAGAAATGAAAAAATACATTAGTAGTATATCGCTTTATCTGCTTATATTCTTTTTCATAATAGTGGCGATAGTAATTCAAAAAAATACTGCTGGTATTACTCAGACAGTAGAAACATACACATATGATAATTTAGTGACAGACATTAAATCAGGAAATGCTTCAGCATTGAAAGTACAGTTAGATAAAGACGGATTTGATGCAGCTACGGTAGAAGTAACTTTATCGGATAATACTAAAAGAACACTTATTGTAGTAGATGTAGATGGATTTATGCAGATAGTAAATGAGTCGATTGATAAATATGATATGAAAACAAATGTTTTGGAAATTCCTAAAACAAGTTGGCTTGTGGCAATACTTCCATCATTAATTGTTATGGTTGTGGCTATCCTTTTGCTGGTATTTATAATGCAGCAGACTCAGGGCGGCGGCGGAGGTAAAGTAATGACTTTCGGTAAAAGTCGTGCTAAAGTTACAATAGATGAAAAAAACAGGGTTACATTTGGAAATGTTGCTGGTCTTGATGAAGAAAAAGAGGAACTTAAAGAAGTGGTTGAATTTCTTAAAGCTCCTAAAAAATATGAAGCTCTTGGTGCTAAAATACCAAAGGGGGTACTTCTTGTGGGACCTCCGGGAACAGGTAAAACTTTGCTTGCAAAGGCTGTCGCAGGAGAAGCGGGTGTTCCGTTTTTCAGTATTTCAGGTTCAGATTTTGTTGAAATGTTTGTAGGTGTGGGAGCTTCTCGTGTTCGTGATTTGTTTGAACAGGCGAAGAAAAATTCGCCTTGCATAATATTTATAGATGAAATAGATGCGGTAGGAAGAAAGCGTGGAGCAGGATTAGGTGGCGGACATGATGAAAGGGAACAGACACTTAACCAGTTGCTTGTAGAAATGGATGGATTTGGTGCTAATGAAGGTG
The DNA here is from genome assembly GCA_964592005.1 of uncultured Eubacteriales bacterium. Taxonomy (GTDB): domain Bacteria; phylum Bacillota; class Clostridia; order Lachnospirales; family CAZQDT01; genus CAZQDT01. Next base: position 22,098 of record CAZQDT010000010.1, on the reverse strand, counting down.
TTATAGTAGTGGCTGCTACAAACAGACATGATATACTTGACCCGGCATTGTTAAGACCAGGACGTTTTGACAGACATGTAGTAGTGGGCAGACCTGATGTTAAGGGTAGAGAAGAAATTCTTAACGTTCATTCTAAAAATAAACCGATGGCACATGATGTTGATTTAAAAGTGGTAGCACAGACTACATCAGGTTTTACAGGTGCAGATTTGGAAAATCTTTTAAATGAGGCGGCACTTTTGGCAGCAAGAGATAATAAAAAACAGATAGATATGGAAGAGATAAGAAAAGCTTTTGTTAAAGTGGGTATTGGTACTGAAAAGAAGAGCAGAGTTATTTCAGAAAAAGAAAAACGTGTTACAGCTTATCATGAAGCAGGTCATGCTATACTCCATGAAATGCTTGAAGAGCTTGATACAGTTCATAGTATTTCTATAATACCGACAGGTATGGCAGGAGGATATACAATGCCTCTTCCGGGTGAAGATAGAATGTATCTTTCAAAGAAGTATATGGAACAGGAAATAATAGCACTTTTAGGAGGAAGAGCCGCAGAATTTATTATCATAGGTGATATTACGACAGGAGCTTCTAATGATATTGAAAGAGCTACTGCTATGGCAAGAAATATGGTTACTAAATATGGTATGAGTGATTTGCTTGGACCAATACAATTTGGTGATGATAATGATGAAGTATTCTTAGGAAAAGACCTTGCACATACTAGAAATTATGGTGAAGAAGTTGCTGGTACTATTGATAAGGAAATAAGAAGAATAGTAGAGTCGGCTTATGAAGAGGCAAAGCGTCTGCTTAATGAGCAGATTGAGGTTTTACACCTTTCAGCTAAGGCACTTATGGAAAAAGAAAAAATTACAGGTCAGGAATTTAGAAGTTTGTTCCCAGACAAAAGTGTTTTAAAGCATTTATCTGAAGAAGAATCAGAGTTGATGGAAAAGACAGCAGAGGTAAATATAGCACCAGAAGAAAAGATTTCTGAAGGAATTGATGAAAAAGAAGAAACAAAATAAGTTTAAAATATTTGTTTTTTTGAATAATAAGGAGCTACATTTATGTAGCTCCTTATTATTTAGGTTAATCCTGTAATTCTTCCCACTTTTCATAAAGGGAAGTCAATTCTTCTTCTAATGCAGATTTTTTATTTAAAACTTCCAAAGATTTTTCGGGATTGCTGTAAATATCTTCCTGACAAAGTAATTCATCAGTGTCAGCAATAGCTTTTTCTGTATCAGAAATTTGTTTTTCAAGCTTATCTATTTGATTTTGACGTTTTTTAATGAGCGTTTGTTCTTCTTTTTGCTTAAGCCAGTTATCTTTATTTGAAGAATTGGTTGCAGTTTCAGTTTTTTTGGTTTCAGTATTGATATTTAAAAGTTTATTTTCAGCTTTTTTTTCTACATAATAAGTGTAGTTTCCTAGGTACTGAATAATTCCATTAGAGGACATATCTATTATTTTTTGTGCTGTTTTATTTATAAAATATCTGTCATGGGATATATATAATACAGTACCTGAAAAGTTGTTTATAGCATCTTCAAGAATTTCTTTAGAAAACATATCTAAATGGTTTGTAGGTTCGTCGAGTATAAGAAAATTTGAACCTGAAAGCATAAGCTTGGCTAAAGCTACACGTCCCTTTTCTCCACCGCTTAGTGCGGAGATAGGTTTAAATACATCATCTCCTGTAAATACAAAAGCGGCAAGCATATTTCGGATTTGGGTATTTGTCATATTTGGATAGGCATAGCCTATTTCTTCTATTATATTTTTGGTTGGGTCGAGGTTTTGCTGCTCTTGGTCATAATATCCTATTTTTACATTAGTACCCAAACGGATTTTTCCGCTGTCGGCATCGAGAAGTCCGAGAATTATTTTGAAAAGAGTAGTCTTTCCGATGCCATTTGGTCCGATAAGTGCAATTTTTTCCCCTTTTTTGATTTCAAAAGTCATATTTGAAAAAAGCGGTGTATCGAAACTTTTAGAAACATTGTCGACAAAAAGTACATCATTTCCGCTTGTAATACTTGGTTCAAGAATAAGACGCATTTTGTCAGGCAGACTTTCGGGTTTTTCAATACGCTCCATTTTATCAAGCATTTTTTCACGACTTTCAGCACGTTTGATAGATTTTTCACGATTGAAAGAACGTAATTTTTCGATAACTTCTTCTTGATGTTTTATTTCTTTTTGTTGGTCTAAGTATTGCTTTATCTGTACTTCTCTTATTACTTCTTTCTTTTGGGCATAATAAGTGTAATTTCCCTCATATACAGTAGATTTTTTGTTTTCTATTTCGATTACTTTAGTAACTATTCTATCCAAAAAATAACGGTCATGGGAGATTATAAGCACTGCACCGGTATAAGCACGCAAAAAATCTTCCAGCCAGCTGATAGACTCTATGTCCAGATGATTGGTAGGCTCGTCCAGCATAAGTAAATCAGGTTTTGTAAGGAGTAATTTGCCAAGAGCCACACGTGTTTTTTGTCCACCTGAAAGTTGGTATATTGGTTGTTCATATTCACTTTCTTCAAAGCCTAAACCTTTGAGTACACCTCTTATTCTGCTTTTATATCCATAGCCTTCACTTTCTTCAAATTTATGCTGTAAAGCAGAATATTGTTTCATAAGACTTTCAAGTTCTTCGCCTGAATGTTTTGACATTTCAGCTTCCATATCTCTTAAACGGTTTTCAGCAGCCATTACATCTGAAAAAACTTTAAGCATTTCTTCAAAGATTGTATTTTTAACATCTACTTTTGAATCTTGTGCCAAATATCCAATGGAAATATCTTTTGAAATATATAAATCTCCGCTGTCATGTGAAATTTGATTGGTAATTATTTTAAATAAAGTAGATTTACCTGCACCATTTACACCCACTATGGCAGCTTTCTCGCCTTTTTCTATATGAAAGCTTATACTTTCAAGTATTACATCTATACCATAAGCTTTATGAATATTTTTACATGCTAAAATCATAAAAATTTCCTCCTAAAATACTTAAAAACTATTATCTACTATACCAAAAATTTATAAATATTGCAAAGGTATATGAAAAAAGATTAGAGATTTTTTGAAAAATTTATGTGAATGTTTAACAAAAATTTTCTAGTTAATTATTGGAAAAATAACATATATATTGTGATGTAAAAATGCTATAATTATTATTAATTTTATTTTTACATAATTTAATACTTAAGGTAATGAAAAATTTGCTCAATCCGCAAATGTTTTCATATTTTAATAAAAATAAACAAATTTAACTTCATAGCAAAAACTTTTTACAACGGTTTTGAGTAAAAATTTTTGCTACACTAATTATTTGTTTATTTAAATTAAATTATATTATATTATATAATTTAATACTAAAGGTAACAAAACTTTTGCTTAAGCGTCAAAAGTTTTTGTACTAAAAAGTGTTACTCATATTTTTGTTAAATTATGTATACTTCTATACAAAAATATGAGTATAGGGCATTCGCCCTATAAATTAAAATTTTATATAATGCCTTTATGAAAGCAAGCTTTCAACAGTCATATATAAAATTTTAATTTACACTTCTCATTGCTTAATTATATTATATAATACTAAAATGACAATAGACTTTTACAGAGTTAGGGGAATTTTATGCGGAATAAAAAGAAAATGAGAAAATTAATATTGTTGGCTTTGTTGATAATTGTTTTTGCAATATTGATTTGTTTTAGTATTAAATTAAAAAAACAGAAAAATAATTATATATTTAATAAAAAGAACATAAATTATAGTAAGAAGATTATTGTTGTAGATAGAAAACCGGCTAATGAAAGGATAAAACTTGAGGATTTAGAAAAAGAAAGTATAAATAATTTGCCTGAATATTTGAAATATACAGAATTTAATAAATTTGCACTTAAAAAATATCTGGATACTAGAAATTCACTTATAAGGGAAGAACCTTATTTTGAGGCAATTATAGAAGCAGCATATGAATTTGATGTAAATCCATTGCTTTTATTTGCAATTTTGGGACAGGAGCAGGGATTTGTACCTAAAGATAATGAATATTCCTATAAAATAGCAAATAATCCATTTAATGTATTTGGGAGCTGGAGAGATTATAATACTGATATAAATGATTCGGCTAAAATAGCGGCAAAGACAGTGGTGAATCTTAGTAAAAATTGTCCTGAAAATGAAAATCCTATAAAATGGATAAATTTAAGAGGAGGTGAGGGCGGTTATGCAGAAGATACAGAGTGGTGGAAAGGTGTAGAGTGCATATTTAATAAGCTGGTGGAAATAACAAATGATTAAAATATGAGATTGTATAAATGCAATCTCTTTTTTATATATATTGGCAGTGATTATTGTTTTAAAACTAAAAATTTTGTTAATAATGTCAAATTGCTAGCAGTATAAAAATGAGTTAAAATATAAAGATAGGATAATATTGCTTGTGAAAGCAGCCCTATTAAATGTTTATAAATGGAAATTAAATAAAATAGAAAAGGGGTTTAATGTATGAACGAAAAGGTTTGTATAACTGAGATTTTTGGAAGCAATGTATTTAATGATGAAGTAATGAAACAGCGTTTGCCTAAAAAAATATATGCAGCACTTCAGAAAACTATTGAAAATGGTGAAGAACTTACAATAGAAGTGGCTGATGTTATAGCACATGAGATGAAAGAATGGGCTATTGAAAAAGGAGCAACTCATTATACACACTGGTTCCAGCCTATGACAGGAACAACAGCTGAGAAACAGGATTCATTTGTAGACCCTAAAGCTAATGGAAAAGCTATGGTATCATTTTCTGGAAAAGAACTTATAAAAAGTGAGCCTGATGCTTCTTCTTTCCCTTCAGGAGGACTTAGAGCAACGTTTGAAGCAAGAGGATACACAGTATGGGATTTGACTTCACCTGTATTCTTAAGAGAAGATGCGGCAGGAGTTACATTATGCATACCAACAGCTTTTTGTTCATATACAGGTGAGTGTCTGGACAAAAAAACACCTTTACTCCGTTCTATGGCAGCCATAAATATACAGGCAATGCGTATTTTGAGATTATTTGGAAATACAACTGCTAAAAGTGTAATAACTTCAGTCGGGGCAGAACAGGAATATTTTATTATAGATAAAGATTTATATTTGCAAAGAGAAGATTTAATGCTTACAGGACGTACATTATTTGGTGCACCTGCTCCAAAGGGTCAAGAAATGGATGACCATTATTTTGGAATAATCAAAGAAAGAATAGCTTTATTTATGAAAGAACTTAATGTTGAACTTTGGAAGCTTGGAGTATCAGCAAAGACACAACATAATGAAGTTGCCCCTGCACAGCATGAATTAGCACCTATATATGCTACTACAAATATTGCTACAGACCATAATCAGCTTATAATGGAAACTTTAAAGAGAGTGGCATCGCATCATAATTTGGCTTGTTTATTGCACGAAAAACCTTTTGAAGGTATTAATGGTTCAGGTAAGCATAATAACTGGTCAATGGTTACAGATGATGGGCAAAATCTTCTTGACCCGGGAGATGAACCTCATAAAAATAAACAATTTTTACTTTTCCTTACAGCAGTTTTAGCAGCTGTTGATAATAATGCAGAATTATTGAGAGTGTCTGCGGCTAATCCGGGAAATGACCATAGACTTGGAGCAAATGAAGCACCTCCAGCTATTGTATCTGTATTTTTGGGCTCTCAACTTGAGGATATACTTGAGCAGATAGAAGCAGGAAAGTTAAAATCAAGTTTAGAAGGCGGTTTGCTTAATTCCGGAGTTAATGCTCTTGCAGTAGTTCATAAAGATGCTACTGATAGAAATCGTACATCACCATTTGCATTTACAGGAAATAAATTTGAATTTAGAATGGTTCCTTCTTCAATGTCTATTTCTGGCTCTAATATAGTGCTTAATGCAATAGTTGCTGATGAACTTTGTAATATAGCAGATGAACTTGAAAAGGCAGATGATTTTGAAAAAGCATTGGATGAAATGCTCAAAAAATTGGTTACAGAACATAAGAAAATAGTATTTAATGGAAATGGATATTCAGAGGATTGGGTAAAAGAAGCCGAAAGGAGAGGATTACCTAATATTAAATCAATGGTAGAAGCAATACCAGCACTTGTGTCAGAAAAAACAATAAAATTGTATGAAAAGCATAAGATTTTTACAGAAGCAGAAGCTTATTCACGTGCGGAGATTTTTTATGAGCAATATGTAAAAACCATTAATATAGAAGCAAAAACTATGATTGATATGTCAAAGAAACAGATTATTCCAGCTGTTATGAAATTTGCAGCAAAGCTTGCAGAAGATATAAATATGCTTTCGACAGCAGTAGATGGATTAGATATATCAGTACAGAAAGATTTACTTAAAGAAGTAATGATAGAACTTACAGCTATGAAATCAGAGCTTACAGTTCTTGAAAAAGAAACTTTAGAAGCGGCAAAGAAAGAAACTTTGGAAGAGCAAGCAAAAGCTTATAGAGAGAAAGTGTTCTTTACTATGGAAGAGTTGAGAGTTCATGCTGATAAACTTGAAACTATGGTAGATAAAGATATGTGGCCATTTCCTACATATTTAGATTTATTATTTAGAATTTAATTGAATGCAGATTGCGAATGTCTGTTTTGGATTTATATTTGAATGGCGTTGGAAACAACGCCATTTTTGATAATAATTAATATTTATTTGGAGGTTTATATGGAAAAAATTGCAAAATTTGAAAAGGTATCATATGAAAGATTTAAGGAAGATTGGCTAGGAAAGTTTAAATATTATGGGCAAGAGGAAATTTTAAAAATATATGAAGAAATTAAATTGCCAAAAAGAGCTACAAAAGGTTCGGCAGGATATGATATATTTGCTCCAGATGAGATTCTTTTAAAACCAAACCAGACAATTACTGTTCCTACGGGAATAAGAATATATATAGAAGAGGGTTGGGTTTTGAAAGTATATCCTAGAAGTGGATTAGGATTTAAATATAGCTTACAGCTTGACAATACTGTGGGAATTATAGATAGTGATTATTATTATTCTGATAATGAAGGACATCTTTTTATAAAAATAACAAATTGTACAAATGAGGATAAAACACTTATTATACCTAAGGGTACAGGATTTGCACAAGGTTTGTTTATACAATATGGTATAACATTTGATGATGAAGTAACAGAAATAAGAAATGGCGGACTGGGAAGTACAAATTAAAAATATAAAATTTTTTTTAAATCCTACCCCAATGAGGAGTTCAAATTGTTTTAAAATTATGTTAAAATTCAAAATATTAAAAAGAATTTAAATGAATTAAGCAAGTCCATTGTTTCAATTGTGAGGGGAAATAAGCAGTGTATTAGGACTTGCTTGTATCAGGAGAGCTACAAGCCACACCTGATAAACTGCAAAACAGTTATTCGATTATGAGCAACTAGCGAATGCGGATTGCTAATATCCAATTGACTAATATGGGAGGTATTTATGGAAAATTTAGAAAACTGTTATATTGCACCTGAAATGGCTGTGAAAAAATTAAGGCTTGCAAAGGGACTTTCTCAAACAGTTTATATTTATGGGGCATCAGGATTTGGAAAAACAGAACTTGTAAAACAATATCTTAAAAATAAAAGTTATATTTATTTTTCATGTAAAGATGGAATTTGGAAGAAAGATTATTTTAAAAAAGAAGAGGGAGAACAAACAATTGTTGTAATAGATGATATCCATAAACTTAAAGATGAAGAAGCTAGGCAGGAAGTAATAAACCTTGCTACGGACGAGGATGTATGGCTGATTTTAATTGGTAAGCCTTCAACAATTGTATGGTTTAAGTCAGTTTATGCTAAGATTGGAACAGTAATTATAGAAGAAGATGAACTAAAATTTTCTAAAAAATCAATAGAGCAGTATTTAAAAGTTGTAGGGTTAAAGTTGTCAGAAGAGGAAATAAATTATATAGAACTTGTATCTGAAGGAAATGCTTATGTACTTCAATATGTTATTAGAAAATTTATTGAAGGAGAGCATCCAAATAAGGTTTTGACAGCAAAGATTGAAAAATATTATATGGAATTTATTGGTAGAGTTGTAATTACTGAATTGGATACAGATTTGGCAGATTTTCTTATGCAGGTAAGTGTTGTAGAGGAATTTGATGAAAGGTTAGCTGAAGTTATTACTGGAAATAATAAATCGGCTGAATTGCTTGAAAGAATAATAAATGGAAGTAATTTCATTATAGAAACAGATGGCATATATAGTTTAAGATATATGTTTAAAAAGACTTTAAGAAATATGGCTGAAAAGCAGTATGGATTTAAGAAAGTAAAGGAATTTGCATATAATGCAGGACTTTATTATGAAATGAATGACGAAATAAAGCTGGCTTTAGAAATGTACGAAAAAAGTGGAAATCATTCTCGTATTAAAGAATTATTGATCAGAAATGCCAGAAGAAATCCTGGTGCAGGATATTATTTTGAACTTCGTAAATATTATTTTTCTTTGAGTGAAGAAGAAGTAGAAAAAAGTGCGGTATTAATGTCGGGAATGAGTATGCTCTATTCATTGCTTTTGCAGGAAGAGGAAAGTGAATATTGGTATAAAAAATTAAAAGAATATGCAGCCTCATCAAAGGGAGGAGAAAGAAGGGAAGCTTTAAGTTATAAAATATATTTAGATATTGCTCTTCCGCATAGAGGGAGTGTAGATGTTCTTGAAATATTAAAGAGTGTTCCAGCAATTTTATTGGATAAAGGGATTGGTTTGCCAAAGTTTACGATTACTGGAAATCTTCCGAGCACTATGAATGGAGGAAAAGATTTTTGCCAATGGAGTCTTAAAGACAGAGAACTTGCTGTTTCAATAGGCTGGTTGCTAGAGAAAGTTTTTGGTAAATATGGGGAAGGACTTGTTAGGGTGGCTTTAGCTGAAAGCCTTTACGAAAAAGGTGCAGAAGCATTTGAACTTATACCTCTTTTATCGCAGGCACAGATGGAAGCTGAAATGGGTGGAACTATGGAAATAGAGTTCGTAGCAGCAGGATTTTTGACTAAGCTGAATATTTTAAATGGTCAGGAAAATACAGCAAGGATTAGTTTAAAATCTTTTGAAAATAAAATAGCACAAAATGGAGCACAAAAATTATTACCTAATCTTAAAGCTATGGAATGTAGTTTAGCTCTTTATCGCGGAGATAAAAAAGAAGTTGAAAAATGGCTTAAAACTGCACCTGATGAAGATAAAGAATTTTTTGTAATGGAAAGATTGAGATATTTGACAAAAATAAGATGTTATATTTTTATGGGAGAATATCTTAAAGCTTTTTCTTTGCTAGAAAAATTAAAATATTATGTTCAGAAATGTAAAAGAACTTACATAGGAATAGAATGTAAAATTCTAGGAGCAATCATAAAATATAGAATGGGTACTGATGGTTGGAAAGAAGATTTAAGAGAAGCTGTTGTGCAAGCAAATTTTTATCATTTTGTGCGAATTATAAGCTTTGAGGGAGTAGCTGTTATGGAACTTCTTGAAAAAGTTAAGAAGGAATATCTTGCAGATGATGAAATAGATAAAAAATGGTTTCAGCAAGTCTTAAATGAAACAGGGAAAATTGCGGTATATTATCCAAATTATTTAAAAGGGCAAATTATTAATTTATCAAATTTTTCTGAAAATGCTTTGGCAATTTTGCGTTTACAGGCAGAAGGTATGACAAATCATGAGATATCTGAAAAATTAAATTTAACTATGGAAAATGTTAAGTATCATACTAAGCAAAATTATAAAAAACTAGGTGTATCAGGTAAAGCAGAAGCTGTTATTGCAGCAAAAAATTTAGGAATAATCTAGCAAATAATAATACGGATTACAAATATATATTTGATTAAAGTAAATGGAACGACACTAAGAATTTTAATGTCGTTCCATTTTATTTAGTCTGTAAATTTTTCAGTAGCTTTATTAAGGCTGTCTTCTGTAATTAAAAAGAAATCCATATAATTTTTCATATCAATTTTTAAAGTTTCAAGCCTTTCAAAACAATCTTCAAAAGAATTATTAATTTTTAAAATGTCATTATGACTATATAATATGCCATAATTTTTTAAAGGAATTTTGAGAACGTTAAGTTCTGTTTGAATATCTTCCCAACTGCTTTCAAGATATTCACGTTGAAAAGGTGAATTTGTCTTAAAATATTCACGTACATACATTAAAATTTTGCCAAGCATATTTTTACCTTCATCATTGTGAGTACCCCAGTAAGTTTCTTGTGAGATACTTACTGCTACAAGTTTTTGATTTTCAGTATTGATTAATTTAGTCAATATATCGGAATTTTGTCTGAATTTTTCAAAAATAACAAGCAACATTACCCTTAATCGGTCATTTTCCCACCCGTTATAGCAAACTAAATCTCTGCCTAGAGATTGAGCACTTACAGCATCAAGAGTTGTAAATATATTTCTTATTTGAGATTCTTTGGTTTTGTGTGCTTGAAAAGCTGCCTCTGCATTGCCGAAGCGTCTGTTTAAAATATGGACACTACATGAATATTTATTGTTTAAAAAGAAATTTTGTGTATCATTAAAGCCTACTATCATAATACCACCACTTTCTAAATAAAATAAAGCAAATATTTAGTATAGCAAAAAGATTATTTTATTTGTAAATTTTTTGAATTTAGGAATAAAAATTTTCTATAATATTTTTACTTAGAAATTTTATTACTTTAATATTTACTTTATTTAGAATAAAATTAATATATTTATTTTATCGACATTTATAATGAATAAATTAATATTTGTTTGTATGGATTTTAGAAAAATCTGTTAGTTATGTTTTTTATTCTGCATATAATACGCACTTTTTAAAATTAAGCTTTCAGGTGCGATTTTATCGAAAATTCTTACAAAATTCATACTTAAAGTGGGAACGATAACCATTTTTTTCTTAAACATATATTTTAAAGCATATTTAGCAGCATATTCGCTGGAAATACCTTTTAATCCTGAAGATATACCGGCATTTTTGTCAAAATTTGTCTTTACAGGACCGGGGCAGAAAGCACCGATATATACATTAGATTTTTCCTGTTTAAGTTCTTCGTGTATTGCTTCAGTAAGTCTGAGAACATAAGCTTTTGAAGCATAATAAGATGAAAAAAGAGGACCTGCACAAAAAGCAGCAGATGAGGAAACATTTAGTATATAGCCACTGTTTTTTAGTTTAAAGTCTTTTAGAAACAATTTTGTAAGTATGTGTACTGCTTTTATATTTAAGTCAATCATATTAAGTTCAGATTTTAAATTGGTTTGGGTAAAATTGCCATATATACCAACTCCGGCATTATTTATAAGAATATCTATGTTTTTATCTTTTACCAGTTCATAAAGTTTATAACAATTTTTTTCTTCTGATATATCCATACATATAATTTCTGTTTCAGCATTTAAAGAATTTTTAAGTTCTTCCAAAATTAATTGATTTCTAGCAGTAAGTATTAGACTGTGACCTTCTTGAGCTAATATTTTAGCCATATCTTTTCCCATACCTGAACTTGCACCGGTTATTAAAGCTTTCATAGAAATTTTCCTTTCGTATAATTATTAGCCTAAAGCAGGCTTTTGACAAATTTGATAAAAAATTCAAAATATAATTATTTAGAGTGTACTAAAAAAGGTTTACCTTTTGGAGGTTTTGTGATATCATTTAAATATAAAACATTTGTTTGAATTTTCCTATTTAACATTATAACAGTTTTTTGTTTAGATGTCACATATTTTAAAATTAAAAAGGAGATAAAGTTATGCCTGAAAAAACTAAAATAGAAAGATATACGGAAAGTTTAACTGAAAGAGAAATGAAAATTTTGAAGTATGGGGAAAACGTATTTGGAAATGTATATGTACAAGGTGAAACAACTCCTATTTCTGCAATAAACGAAGCTTTAAAAAATGTGGGAGGAAAGCCTAAAGAATGTGATTTAAATGATTATTCAAAGGGTGGGAGAGGAAAAAGTGAGCCAGAATATATAATTACCCTTAAAAAAGATTTGAATACAATAATTGTTGTTGAATGTAAAAATTCGATCAAAAAACATCAAAGTGATAATTTAAATAAACCAAAGGATTATGCTATAGATGGGGTTCTTTATTATGCAAAATATTTAAAAGTTTCGTTTAATGTTATAGCTGTTGCCATAAGTGGTACAGATATTAATTCTATAAAGGTAAATACTTTTTATTGGGTTAAAGGACAATCTGATTATATAGAACTTTTGAAAGCAAAAGATATTATTCTTGAACCTGAAAATTATTTAAGATTAGTAAACGGAGAAAAAGTGCAAAAAGAGTATAGTCTTGAAGGAGTTAATCAAACAGCTATAAATATGCATGAATCGCTTAGAATAAATAAAATGACAGAAAAATTAAAGCCATTATTTGTAGCAGGTATATTGCTTGCATTACAGGATAAAGATTTTTGTAATGATTATGATAAATTGACAAGTTTTTCATCATTGTTAAATAGTTGCTGTGTTGCAATAGAAAATGTTTTGAGTGATGGAGAAATAGAGGATAAGAAAATTAGAGAAATTAAAGGAAAGTTTAAAGAAGTAGAATCAGTTATTAAATTAAAGAATACTCCTTTGAATGAAGATAATTCATTAAGATGGTATATTGACCAGCTTGAAAGAAAAATAAAGCCTATGATGGATTATGTAGGAAATACAATAGATGCGTTGGGGATATTTTATCATGAATTTATCAGTTATTCTTCGGGAGATGGAAATTCTTTGGGAATTGTATTGACACCGCAGCATTTGACAGAATTTATGGCAGACTTAATTAATATAGACAAAAATTCAAAGGTTATTGACATTTGCTGCGGTTCAGGAGCATTTCTTGTGACGGCTATGGGGAAAATGTTTAAAGAAGCTTCTACACCTAGAGAAATTGAATATATAAGAAAAAATAATCTTTATGGAATAGAGCAAGATGCAGATATTCATACATTAGCACTTGCAAATATGATTATTAGAAAAGATGGTAAATCTCATATAGTTCATGGAGATTGTTTTAATAAAGATACTATTGCTAAATTTAAGGATTTAAAAGATACAAATGGACAGTCAATAGTATTAAATAAAGGTTTGTTAAATCCCCCTTATTCACAAAAAGATCACTGTGAATTAGAATTTGTAGAACAGGAATTAAAATTGCTTTGCCAAGGGGGAGAACTGGCAGTTGTTTGTCCTATGTCTTGTGCTATTGGTACAAAATTTAAGGAAGTCAGAGAAAGACTTATGAAAAACAATACTTTGAAAGCTGTATTTTCTATGCCAGATGAAATTTTTAATGGAAATGGTGTTTCGACTAATGTTTGTGTAATGGTATGGGAAGCGGGAGTTAAACATGATTCAAATGTTTCAACATTCTTTGGATATTATAAAGATGATGGTTTTGTTAAGAGAAAAAAACTTGGAAGAATTGATGCATATGGAAAATGGGAAGAAATAAAAAAAGAATGGTTAAGACTTTATAGGGAAAAAGAAGTTAAAGATGGATTATCTGCAAAAGCTTGTGTAACTGATAAAGATGAATGGTTGTGTGAAGCATATATGAAGACAGATTATTCAAAATTAAAAGAACAAGATTTTCAATTAACATTAAATAATTACCTTGCTTATCTTATTAAGGAGGGGAATGTTTATGAATCTTAACACACAAGAGTGGAAAGAGTTTTTTATCAAAGATTTATTTAATGTTAATATGGGGAATAAATTTGATAAAAACAAGATGACAGTAAATAATCCGTCAATAAATTTTGTTTCAAGAACAGGAAATAACAATGGTGTAGATAGTGTCGTAGATTTAATAGATGGTATAGAACCTTATGAGGCAGGGAGTATATCTTTAGCATTAGGTGGGAGTATAGGTTCTTGTTTTGTTCAAACAAAACCATTTTACACAGGGCAGAATGTTGCTGTGTTACTAGAAAAGCAACGATTGTCTATTTACTCAAAATTGTTTATTTCATGTTTGATTATGAATGAATGCAAATACAAGTTTGTTGCTTTTGGAAGAGAATTAAATATTCATATACGGAAGGATTTTAGTATTTTTCTTCCTGTAAGAAAAAAAGAAAAAATTAATGAAATTGATATAACTTGCAAATATTCGGATAAAGGCTATATTCCAGATTTTGAATTCATGGAAAAATATATTAAAACATTACACAGTAAGCCTTTGACAACTTCGGTAAAAAAAAGCAGCATTCAAATGAAATTTGATGTAGATATGTGGCAGGAATTTATGTTATGTGATATATTTGAAGTAAAAAAAGGAAAGAGATTGACAAGGGCAGATCAAATAGATGGAGATACCCCATATATTGGAGCTACAGATTCAAATAATGGTTTGACTAATTATATTGAACAGGAAGCAATACATGAGGGAAATACCATATCATTAAGTTATAATGGTTCTGTTGGGGAAGCTTTTTATCAACCAAAACCATTTTGGGCAACAGATGATGTAAATGTTTTGTATTTTAAGGAGTCTAATGGTGTAAAATTTAATAAATATATAGCTTTGTTTATATGTACAATACTAAGAAAAGAAAAATATCGTTATTCTTATGGCAGAAAATGGGTGTTAGAGAATATGAAAAAGACAATAATTAAATTACCAGCAAAAAAACAAGGGGAAGCTTATATTCCAGATTTTGAGTATATGGAAAAATACATGAAGCAGTTATATTATAGTGATAGAATATAGGATAGAATTAATTATTAAAATATTATTTTTTAATTTTAAATAAAATCGTAGATATTAAGTCTACGTTTTATTTTTATATAAATTTTTAATTGTTTGTAAAAATAGTTAAAAGATATAAAATATTATTATAGAAAAATAAGTTTAAAAGGGAGGAGATTTTGTGGGTTTAAGATTTGTATTGGGTTCAGCTGGAAGTGGCAAGTCATATGAAATGTACAAAGAAATTACAGAACAATCTAATTTGAATGAAAATACAAGATATTTTATAATTGTTCCAGAACAATTTACTTTTCAGGTGCAGAAAGATGTAATAGCTCTTCAGCAAGATGGTGGAATTATGAATATAGATATTTTAAGCTTTACAAGGCTTGCGTACAGAGTTTTTGAGGAAATAGGAGGTTATAGTGGGAAAATTCTTGAGGAAACAGGAAAAAGTATGGTGCTTAGGAAAGTAATGGAGCTTAAAAAGAAAGAACTTGGAATTTTTGCTGGAAGTATCAGAAAAACAGGCTTTGTAGGAGAAGTAAAGAATTTTTTGACAGAAATGTATCAATATGACATAACAGAAGAAAAAATGAATAATCTTTTAGAACTTACACAGAAAAATTCGGCTATTAATAATAAACTTAAAGATATGCTTACTATATATAAAGGTTTTACACAATTTTTGGGTGAAAATTTGATAACGCAAGATAAGGTTTTAGGTGTGTTGGATAAATATATAGAAAAGGCGGAATTTTTAAAGGACAGTGTTATAGCCTTAGATGGTTTTACAGGATTTACTGAAGTACAGTATAAAATAATAGAAAAACTTTTAAAGACTGCAAAAAGTGTTACAGTAGCTTTTACAATAGACTCAAGGGAAAAAATATATTTTAAACCTGAAGATATACAGAAAAATAATGTAAAAATAGATGAGTACAGGCTTTTTGGAACTATTCAGAAAAGCATGGTAAAGCTTTTAGAAATAGCAAAGCAGAATAATATACCAAAAGAAAAAGATATAGTTCTTAAAGAAACTCAAAGATTTAAAAATAATCCTGCAATGAAAAGTTTGGAAAGAAATATTTTCAGAGTGCCATATGATGTTTATAAAGGAGAGCAGGATAATATATCGGTATATAGTGCTTTAAATCCAAATGAAGAAATAGAATTTATTGCAAGACAGATATTGGAACTTGTGAGAGAAAAAGGATATAGGTATAAGGATATAGCGGTAGTTACAGGTGATATGGAAGAATATTCTGAAATTATAGACAGAGTTTTTTTGAGAAACAATATTCCCTGCTTTACTGATATGAAAAGAAATATTTTAGGAAATCCATTTGTAGAGCTGATTTTATCAGTATTGGAAGTTATAGAAAAGGATTTCTCTTATGAAAGTATGTTCAGATATTTGAGATGTGGACTTGTAAATGTAGAAAAAGAAGAAATAGATATTATAGAAAATTATGTTTTGGCAACAGGTATAAGAGGTAAAAGTTCTTGGGAAAAACAGTGGGTTAAAAGAAAATCGAAAAAATTTGCCAGATTTGATTTTGAACAGTTAAATATTTTGAGAGAAAAAATAGTTATTGAGATTTTGCCGCTTAGGACTGTTTTTAGGGATAAAGAGAGTACAGTAAAACAAAAAACAATAGCATTATGGGATTTTATTCAAAATATGGAAATACAGAAACAGCTTGAAATTTACAAAAATAGTTTTCAGCAGAAGAATGAAGTAGCTTTGGCAAAACAGTATGAGCAGATATTTAAGGTAGTAGTGGAACTTTTAGATAAGTTTGTAGAAATATTTGGCGAAGAAATTATGTCGGCAAGTGAATATTTATCAATACTTCAGGCAGGTTTTGAAGAAATTAAACTTGGACTTATTCCTCCGGGATTAGACCAGATAGTAGTCGGGGATATAGGCAGAACACGTCTTAAAGATATAAAAGCTTTATTCTTTGTAGGTGTTAATGATGGAATAGTGCCAAAGGTAAATAATGGCGGAGGAGTTATTTCGGATATAGAAAAACAGGTAATTATGGAAGGTACAGGAAATAAAGAATTTTTAAAGAAAAATAATATTGAAATACCACCGACAGCGGCAGAAAAAGCATATATAGAAAAACTTAATTTATATATCAATCTTACAAAACCGTCAGAAAAGCTTTATATATCTTTCAGCAATGTAGGGCTTGATGGAAAGAGCAGAAGACCATCTTATATAATAAATAATATAACAAAACTTTTTGAAAATCTTGAAATAAAAGCAGAAGACAGTTTTACAGGAGATGAATTTATTTCTGTTCCTGAAACTACTTTGAGCTATATAAGTCCATTTTTGAGAGAATATAAGATATTTGAAGAAAATGAAATTTGGCATAGTATTTTGAAATGGTATTCTCAAAATGAAAATTGGAAAGAAAAATTAGATAAATTGATAGAAGCGGCATTTTATATAAACAGGGAAAAAGGACTTTCAAAAGAAGTAGCAAAGACATTATATGGTTCAGAGATTACAAATAGTATTACAAGGCTTGAACAATACGCACAATGTCCTTATGCTCATTTTTTGAGTTATGGTTTACAGCTTGAAGATAGAGAAGTATACAAATTTATGTCCTATGATTTAGGGAATATATTCCATTCAATACTAGAACTTTTTTCAAAGAAACTTAAAGAAAATAATGAAGAATGGAAGACAATAGTTGACGATGATAGGGATAAGTTGATAGAGGAATGTGTAAAAATTGTAACTGAAGAATATGGTAATGATATTTTAAAAAGCAGTGCAAGAAATGAATATATGATAAAGAGAATAGAACGTATTGCCAAAAGAACAGTATGGGCATTACAGCACCAACTTCAAAGAGGAAAATTTGAGCCAAGCAGTTATGAAATACAGTTTTCGGCAGTAGAAGATTTGGAGTCGATAAATATATCCTTGTCAGATGATGAAAAAATGAAACTTGTAGGAAGAATAGACAGAGTGGATAAATTGGTTGAAAATGATAAGGTATATTTGAAGATTATAGATTATAAGTCAGGTTCTGTCAATTTTGATATGCTGGCTGTTTATTATGGACTGCAATTACAGCTTGTAGTATATATGAATGCAGCTATGGAGCTTGAAAAAAGAAATCTTGACAATGAGGGAAAAGAAATAGTGCCGGCAGGAATTTTTTATTATCATATAAATGACCCTATGATAGAAAGTGACCCTGAAAGTACAGAAGAAGAAATAAAGCAGGAGATACTTAAAAAACTGAAATTAGATGGTTTGGTAAATGATGATTATAAAGTTATAAATAGCCTTGATGATGAATTTAACGGAAGGTCTAAAATACTTCCAATAACTATAACTAAAGAAGGCAAAAAAAGTGCTAATCTTATAACTAATAAACAGTTTACAGAAATTTCAAAATATGTAAATGAAAAGATAAAAACTTTTGGTAAAGAAATGTTTGATGGTAATATTTCTATAAATCCCTATAAGCTTAAAGATGAGTCGGCTTGTAAATATTGTAAATATAAAGCAATCTGTGGTTTTGATAAAAATATAGAGGGTAATTATTATAATAAATTGAAAACTTTTGATGATTTGACGGTATGGGAGAATATAGAAAAACAGATAGAGACTGAAGAAAAGGGGGAATAGAGTATGTGGACTGAAAGTCAGCAAAAAGTAATAAATTCAGAAAATAAAAATTTGCTTGTATCAGCTTCGGCAGGTTCGGGAAAGACTGCTGTATTGGTAGAGCGTATTATAAAAAAAGTGATGGATAAAAACATTGATATAGACAGACTTTTGGTGCTTACTTTTACTAAAGCAGCAGCTTCCGAAATGAAAGAAAGAATAGGAAAGGCAATAGAAGAAGCTTTAAAGAACAATCAGGATAATGAACATCTTCAAAAACAACAGACACTTGTACACAATGCACAGATAACAACTATTGACAGTTTTTGTCTTAATGTTGTGAAAAACAACTTTAGTGTACTAAATTTAGACCCGGCTTTCAGAATAGTTGATGAGTCAGAACTTTCACTTATGAAAGCTGATGTTATAGAAGAAATGTTAGAAGAACATTATGAAAGGAAAGAAGATGAGTTTTGCAATTTTGTAGAAACTTATTCAACAGGTAAAAATGATGCAGTGCTTGAAGAACTTATTTTGGAATTGTATAAATTTTCACAAGGTTATCAAGAGCCTGAAAGATGGCTTGAAGATATCAAAAAAATATTTCAAATTAGTTCGATGGAGGATTTTGAAAATGCAGAACAGGGTAAATTTATAACTGATTATATAAAAAATATTTTTACTCAAGTATATGATAATATATCAGAAGCTATTGATATAGCGGAAGAAGTAGACGGACCGTATATGTATCTTGATGCTTTGAGAAGTGATGAAGAATTTTTGAAAAATGTATCAGAAGCCGATGGTTATAGAAAACTTAGTGAAGTTTTTGAAAAAATAAAGTGGGCGAGGCTTTCGTCTAAGAAAGACGAAACAGTAGACTTGGATAAGAAAGAGAAAGTAAAAGAATTGAGGGACGAAGCAAAGAAAATATTTAATGAGAAACTGAAAAAAGAGTTTTTCTTTAAAAGTGGAGAAGAAATAATTGAAGATATAGTATTATCAGGGAAAACTTTACGTGTGCTTATAGATTTGGTGTTAGAATTTTCAAGAAGGTATGAAGAAAAAAAGCTTGCTAAAAATATTTTAGATTTTAGTGATTTGGAACATAAGGCACTTGAAATTTTAACAAAAAAGGCGGAAGATGGAAAATTTGTGCCTAGTGATATAGCTAATTCGCTTAGAGAGTATTACAAAGAAGTGATGATAGATGAATATCAAGATATAAATTTGGTGCAGGAAGAACTTTTGAAAAGTGTTTCAAAAGATGATAACCGATTTATGGTAGGAGATGTAAAGCAGAGTATTTATAAATTCAGGCTTGCAAGACCGGAAATTTTTACACAGAAACAGAAAGAATATTCACAAAATACTGAAAATAACGAAAATATTAGTTTGAATAAAAATTTTAGGAGTAGAAAAGAAGTTTTAAATTTTGTAAATTTTATATTTGCACAGATAATGGAAAAATCTTTGGGTGAGATAGATTATGATGAAGAAGCAAGTCTTAAAAATGGTGCGGAATTTTCTGAAATTGCAGGATTAAGTAATACGCCTGAAATATTGCTGGCAGAAACAAATCCTGATGGTATAGAAGATGAAGATGAGCAGGAATATACAGAGAAAGAACTTGAAGCTAAGATGGTGGCAGGCAGGATAAAGGAACTTATTGAAAGTAAGCATATGATTTTGGAAAAAAGAAAAACTTATTCGGATAAAGAAGAGTTTGAAAAAGATATTGAAGAAGATAAGTGTAAATACAGTAGTGATGAAAACGATGAATTTTGTTTTTATAATGAAACAGAAACAGGAACTAAATATATATATAAATATGATTGCAAAGAAAATTGTAAATATATTTACAGAAATGTAA
>CAZQDT010000010.1:0-1776 GCA_964592005.1 uncultured Eubacteriales bacterium | reverse complement strand
ATACAGTGATATAGTTATACTTTTAAGAGCTATGACAGGTTGGTCAGAAATATTTGAAGAAATTCTTACAGGAGAAGGAATAGCAGCACATTGTGAAACAACGACAGGTTATTTTGGAACATTGGAAATATCGGTAATAATAAGTATGCTTAAAATTATAGATAATCCAAGACAGGATATACCGCTTTGTGCAGTATTAAAATCTCCAATTGCAGGGCTTACTTCTGAAGAGTTGGCAATCATAAAATCTAAGTTTAAAGAGTTAAATATGTATGAGGCTGTAAATAACTATATGTATGATGAAAACGCAGACGAAAGCTTGAAATTAAAGCTTGAAAAATTTAAATCAGATTTGGAAGACTTTAGAGAATGTGTACATTATATGAGTGTACACGAAATAATACAAAGAATACTTGATAAGACGGGTTATGGAGATTATGTATTGGCAATGCCGGCAGGGAAAAAACGCAGAGCTAATATTGATATGCTCATACAAAAAGCAATAGAGTATGAAAAAAGCAGTTATAAAGGGCTATTTAATTTTGTAAGATATATTGATAAGATGAGAGAATATGAAATAGATTTTGGAGAAGCAAATTTAATTGGCGAGAATGAAAATGCTGTAAAAATTATGAGTATTCATAAAAGCAAGGGATTGGAATTTCCAATAGTTTTTGTAAGTGGAATTGCTAAAGGTTTTAATAAAATGGATTCAGTAAAGAAAGTAGTAATTCATTCAGAATTAGGTTTAGGTTGTGATTATATTGACCATGAACTTAGAATTAAATCACCTACAATATTAAAAAAAGTCATATCGAAAAAGATATTATTGGAAAGTTTGGGAGAAGAACTCAGAGTTTTATATGTTGCAATGACAAGGGCGAAAGAGTTGCTTATACTTACAGGAGCAGTAGATGATTTGAACGGAAAAATTTCAGATTATTTTAAGAAATTTCATGGGAAGAAGAAATCAAAACTTTCTTTCTGGCAGCTTTCTTATGCGGGAAGTTATTTAGATTGGATAATGCCGGCACTTATTCAACATAAGAATTTTAGTGAAAATTGTGAAAATTTTACAATAAAAGAATGGGTTAAAGATGATGCAGAGCTGGAATATGAAAATGAAGTGGAATTTAAAGTAAAATCAGTTAAATTCGGTAAATCAGTAGATGATGAACTTGAGAAGCAGTTGATAAATGAATTTGAAAAAAGAGAATTGCTGGAATTGATTGAACAGGAGAAAAAAGAAATATTTGAGGAAGTAGATAAAAAACTTTCTTGGACTTATAAATATAGTAAAGAGATAAATCTTCCTACAAAACTTACGGTAACGGAACTCAAAAAGCGAAGTCAAAATCTGGAAACAGAGGAAGGATATGAAGAAGTATCGGTTTTACCGAAAATTGAAGATTTGGATGAAATAGTTCCGAGATTTATACATGAGGAAAAAGAACTTAATGCGGCACAGAAAGGTACTGCAACACATAAACTTATGCAGTATCTTGAATTTGACAAGGTGATTTCTGCCAAGGAACTTGAAGAATTGATAGAAACTCTTAAAAACAGCAATAGATTGACTGTTCAAGAGGCTGAAACGGTAGAAAAGAATAAAGTTTTGAAATTTATGGAAAGTGACCTTGCAAAGAGAATGATTGAGGCAAAACAAAATAATAAGCTTTTTAAGGAAAAACAGTTTTTAATGAGTGTACGAGCAAGTGAGATACAGGAGGTAACTAACAGTTACAAATAAGTTATAAAAGTTTATTAAAACATACT
>CAZQDT010000009.1:21311-29738 GCA_964592005.1 uncultured Eubacteriales bacterium | reverse complement strand
ATATATAAACCGATTTATTGTCTTCCTGTAATTTCTATTTTAAAAAATATAAATTCAAAATCTTTCGTAATGCAATCTGAAACAGAAAACGTTCGCTTTATAGCTCCAAAAACTAATATTCTTATTGTTGATGATAACGAAGTAAATTTACAGGTTGCCATAGGTTTACTTAAACCTTACAAAATGAATATTTATACTGCTTCAAGCGGAAAAGAAGCTATAAATATGGTTCAACATATCAATTTTGACATTGTACTTATGGACCATATGATGCCAGAAATGGATGGCATTGATACTGCAAAAGCTATTCGTTCTCTAAACGAAGAATATTTTAAAAATCTTCCAATAATAGCCCTTACTGCAAATGCCGTGAGTGGTGCAAAAGAAATGTTTTTAAATGCAGGAATGAATGATTTTGTTTCAAAACCTATTGAAATAAGAGATTTAATATCAAAATTAAAATATTGGCTTCCTGAAAATCAACTCGAACCATCTTCAAAAGCTATAAATATTTCAAGCTTTGATAATTCAAAAACTTCTTCCTTAGAGCTACCTGAAATAAAAGACTTAAATGTAAAACAGGCATTAGAAAAAAACGGAGGAAATCCCGCAGACTATCTTGCTATACTTAAAATTTATTTCAAAAATACACCTTCTCAGCTTGAACGTCTTGAAAAATATCTAAGAGCATCTGACTGGGAAAATTATAAAATTGAAGTGCATGGCCTAAAAAGTGCTTCTTTCAGTATTGGTGCTGAAAATATTGGAAATCTCTCAGCTGAACTTGAACAAGCAGCTTTAAATAAAAATAATGAATTTATAGAAGCCAAACATTCAATATTAATTCAACTTTCAAACAATTTGTTGGATAATCTAAAGTATTTTATAAATCAACTTTTAGATAATTCAAATTCAGAAACTACTGTCACTATTCAAAATAATGATATAATGTCTGATTTAAACTCTTTATTTGATGCCATCGATTTATTTGACAGCGATACTTCTATTGAAATCATAGACAAACTTCAGGCTTACTCAAAAAAATATGCTCAAATGGCTGCAATGCTTAAAGACACAAAAGAACAAATCGAAAGCTTTGAATATAATGATGCAAAAACACTTGCTAAAAAAATCATAGACTTTATGGGGGGAAAAGAAAATGATTAAAATTACATCTGATAGTGTATGTGATTTACCACAGGATATTTTAGAGAAATATGATATTGATATTATGCTTCATTATGTAAAAAATAAATATGGTATATTTCAGGAACGTAATGAAATTACAAGTAAAAATATAATAGATTATGTAGAATCTACTGGCGAATATCCTACCACCTTACCACCTTCAATTGAAGAATATGCTCATTTTTTCAAAGAACATTCAAAAAACAATGATACACTTATCCATATAGTTATAAGCAAAAATATTTCTTTAAGCTATCAAAACGCCTTTGAAGCCGCTAAAAATTTCAGTAATGTATATGTAATAGATTCAACTAATGTATCCATGGGCTGTGGTGCAATGGTTATAAAAGCCTGTGAACTTGTTAAAGAAGGATTTTGTATTGAAGAAATTTTAGAAAAACTTTTTACTTATAGCAATCTGATAAATACAAGCTTTATAGTACATAATCTTTATTATTTATATAATACAGGCAGATGTCCTGAATATGGATATAAAATTATGAAATTTTTAAAATGCCGTCCCAATTTGTTTATAAGAGATGGAAAACTTACCCCTGATAAATACTTTTGGGGTAAAAAAGAAAATTACTCCAAAAAATATATTAAAAGAATATTAAAAAATGCAAAAAATATTGATACAGATACTATATATATCATAATTTCAAATAATTCTTATTCTTTTGTAGAAGATATAAAATCGCAAATAAAATTATATCATGATTTTAAAAATATAATAGTTGCTGAAACTTCAGGTACAATTTCTGCCAACTGTGGAAATGAAGCATTTGGAATAGTTTATATAAATAAATCTAACTAAGGAGATGGTTATTATAAAACACATATTAGTAGTAGATGACAACAAAGTAAATCTTGTATTTGCTAAACAATCTTTGCATGGAAACTATAACCTTACTTTGGTAACTTCAGGTTCTCAAGCTTTAGAGTTTTTATCCAAAAAATCACCTGACCTTATACTGCTTGATATATTAATGCCTGATATGAATGGTATCGAAACATTGAAAAAAATTCGTGAAAATGAAAATTTAAAAAACATTCCTATAATATTTTTAACCGCAAATGATGATTTTTCTATACATGAAGAATGTTTAAAACTTGGTGCTGCTGACTTTATAACAAAACCTTTTAATCCACCTGAAATGATTGAAGCAATAGAAAAAGCTCTTAAAAATGCTTAATTTTAAAAAGTGTCGATTTTTCGACACTTTTTAAAATTTTTTATACTTTTTTCTTTTCTATTTTATATTCTGTATTATTTAAACTATTTTGTCTTATACAGTTAATTTTAGAATTATATTTTTCTTCAAGAAATATTAGGTATTCTTTATTTTCTCCGCAGAAATTAGCTATTATATCTTCATTGGCATATAAATCAATGTAGTTAAAAATTGTCTGACGAAATATATTTTCTACTTCTCTTTGTATAAGGTTTACAGTACGTGCAAGAGATGGAATTTTACCCGTTCCATTACAACAAGGACAGTTTCCAAGTAAAAGCTTAGAAATAGGCTCTCGTTTCTTCTGACGGGTAATCTGGACAAGTCCGAGTTCTGTCATACCTACTACAAAAGTTTTAACACTATCTTTTTTGGTTTCTTCTGTTAAAATATTAAGAAGTTCTTTACGTTTTTCAATTGCAAGCATATCAATAAAATCTACAATTATTATTCCTGAAAGATTTCTAAGTCTTAATTGTTTTGCAATCTCAATAGCCGCTTCTTTGTTAGTTTTAAAAATCGTATCCTGAGAATTTTTTTTACCTACAAATTTTCCCGTATTTACATCTATAACTGTACAGGCTTCCGTTTGTTCAATGACTAAAAAACCACCACTTTTAAGCCATACCTGTTTTTGAAGTGCTTTATCTATTTGTGTTTCAAGACAAAAATAGTCAAATATGGTAGCTTTTTCATTATAAAATCTAAGTTTCTTATCAAATCCATCTATGGAAAGCTTTGAAAGTCGTTTATATTCTTCTTCATCATTAATTACAAATTCATCTATTTCTTCTGAATAAAAATCTCTTATAACCCTATCAATTACAGAAGCTTCTTTATATAAAAGACATGGAGCTTTTTGATAAGGTGCCATTTCAAGCATTTTCTTAGATGTATAATAAATACTCTCTATTTCCTCTTTTATCTCTTCCAAAGTTTTATTTTCTGCATTAGTACGTACAATAACACCATAATTTTCAGGTTTCAATTCATTTACAATATTTTTTAATCTCATGCGTTCTTCTTCATCTTCAATTTTATTTGAAATTGCAACATAATTTCCGTCATTAGGAATAAGTACAATGAATTTTCCAGCAATATTCAATTCATCATTGAGAACTGCCCCCTTAGTGCCTGTGGCATCTTTTAATACCTGTACCGTTATTTCCATTCCCTGTTTAAGCTTAATACCTGAATACATTTTATTGTTAAGTTTCAAAAAAGCATTTTTATTCTGACCAATATCTACAAAAGCAGCGTCCATACCAGGAAGTATAGACTGTACCCTACCTCGGTAAATATTGTTTACTATTGTCTGACGATTTTTCTGCTCAATAAAGAGTTCTACAAGTCTACCTGCATCAAGCAGTGCAATCCTAATCTGGTGTACTGATATATCTGCAATTATTTTTTTTGTCATAAAATCCTCCTTAATCAAAAAGAGAAATAAATTTTCCATCTTTTATTTTAAATAATTCCTGTCTTTCATAAATTATTTTATAAGGCGAAAATTCTTCACCCAAAAATTCACAAAAACATTCAACAAGTAAGTCAGGTTTTAAATTTTTAACACTCCCCGTCGAAATAAGAGTATAAAATCCACTTTTTCCATTCTTGTTTTCAACAGCTCTCATTTCATAAATATCACTTTTTATATCAACTTCTTTTATAATATCTTTTTTTCTTCCTTTAACCTTACTTTTGGCTTGTTTTGTAACTATCAACATTTCCTGCACTAAAAATCTGTCTATATTGTTTTGAAGCTCTTCTTTACTCATATCAAAATCAAGATATATTTCATAAGAACCACCTTCTACTGATGCCATCGCATTTTTTTCACCATCTTTCAATTCTCTTGCAGCTATGACATAAGTACCTTCTGGAAGACATTCGTTTATAGAAGAAATAAGTTCTTCTATATTTACTTGCTCAGTGGTTTCCAAATCCAGATATTCACCTTTTCCAATCATTCCTACTGACAAAGGCTGTGCAATGGACATATGTTGATGAGGATTAAATCCCTGCGAATATTTTATAGGTACATTGGCACGTCTTACAGCTCTTTGATATAGACGTAAAGTGTCTAAGTGCGGCACAAATTTTACCGCTTCATCTTTTACAAATTTTAATCTATATTTACTCAAAGCAAACACCTCCATTAAATCTTTTTGCTCCACAACCACTACATTGTTCACGACAATTTGGAGTAGTAGTTTCTGCTAAAGCCTTTTTATACTCACGTTTTAAAAATTCTTTGGTAACACCTACTGAAATATGGTCCCAAGGAAGTTTTTCATCTAAATCTCTTTGGCGATTTGCATAGAATGCAGGGTCTACACCCGCATTCTTAAAAGCTTCCATCCATTTTTCATAGCTGAAAATATCATTCCAAGCATCAAACTTACAACCAAGTTTCCACGCTTCATATAACACTTGTCCTATACGCCTGTCACCTCTTGCCATAGCTCCTTCTAATGCACTAAGCTGTGCATCATGATAATTATATTGCACCTGTTTTCTGGTAATACTGTTTTTTACTACCATTTGTTTTTTCATAAAAGTTTCACAAGTATCTTGAGCTGCCCATTGAAAAGGAGTAAATGGTTTCGGAACAAAACATGATGTACTTAAAACCGCTGATACAGAACGATTTGAACGAGTTTCTTTTGGAAGTTCAAAATAAGTATCCACAATCTTATCTGATAAAGCACCTATGCCCCTTAAATCCTCATCTGTTTCGGTCGGAAGTCCAAGCATAAAATAAAGTTTAACTCTATCCCAACCACCCTCAAACAATAATTTACAGCCATTTAATATAACTTCTTCTGTAAGATTTTTATTTATAACATTACGCATTCTTTGAGTTCCAGCTTCTGGAGCAAATGTAACACTGCTTTTTCTTACTGCTTGAATTTTATTCATAAGTTCTAGTGAAAAAGCATCTACTCTTAATGATGGCAAAGAAAGATTAATTCCTTTTTTGCTAAATTCTTCAAGTAAACTATTAGCAAGAGGTTCAAAACAGGTATAATCGTCTGTACTTAATGAAAGCAAGGAAATTTCTTCATGTCCTGAAGCCTCTACTAAAGTTCTTGCCTGTTTTAAAAGAGTTTCTACTGATTTTTCACGTACTGGGCGGTAAATAATTCCTGCCTGACAAAAACGACAGCCTCTTATACAACCTCTGAATGTTTCAAGTACAACTCTGTTATGAACTATTTCAATAAGTGGAACTAAAAGTTTTTCAGGATAGAAACTTTTATCTAAATCAGTCACTATTACCTTTGTAATAACTTCTCTCGCATCAGGGTGATTTGGTTTAAATGTATCTATCTCTCCCGTAGATTTGTATGTTACATCATAAAATTTAGGTACATAAATGCCGTCAAACTTCAAAAGTTTTTCAAGAAATTCATCTCTGGTACCGCCATTTTTCTTATTTTCTTTATAAAGTTCCATAATGTCATCATATAAAACTTCACCCTCTCCAATATAGAAAAAATCGACTATATCAGCAAGAGGTTCAGGATTATAAGTGCATGACCCACCGGCACAAATAATAGGACAATCTTCCGTTCTGTCTTTTCTCCAAATAGGAATACCTGCTAAATCTAGCATATTTATTACATTACTGTAACACATTTCATATTGCAAAGTAAAACCAACTATATCAAAATCTTTTACCGGTCTTTGAGTTTCAAGTGTAAAAAGTGGTATATTATTTTCACGCATCTTTTCTTCCAAATCAGTCCATGGTGCATATACTCTTTCACAATAAGTATCTTCTCGTCTATTTAAAAAATAGTATATTATCTGCATACCAAGATATGACATTCCCACTTCATAGACATCTGGAAAACAAAAAGCAAAATGAATAGCTACATCTTCAGGATTTTTTTTGACCATATTTATTTCATTTCCTACATATCTTGCAGGTTTTTCAACCTGAAGCAAAATTTCATCTGGTATCATAGGTTTAATCATAATTCAACTTCCTTTCTTGGTTTTCTAAAAAAAACACCATTGATTAAAAAATCAATGGCATAAGAAATGTGTTAAAACACATCAAAACCCTAATTTATATATTTAAATATAAAGCTTTTAATCCATATTGTCAAGATGTAATAATTTAAGTTTATACAAAATTTTTGATAATACTTGAAATGAATTACAATATACTGTAACATATTTATAAATTTTTAATAAAATAAAATATAGACAAGATTATAAAGAGGTGAAAGAAATGGAAATATATTTAGACCATGCCGCCACAACCACAGTAAGAGAAGAAGTTTTAAAAGAAATGTTACCATATTTTACGCAAAATTATGGTAATCCATCAAGTATATACCAAATAGCAAGAAAAAATAAAAAAGCAATAGAAAAATCAAGAGTACAAATAGCTAAAGCAATAGGAGCAAACGATAAAAAAGAAATTTATTTTACTTCTGGAGGTTCCGAAAGTGATAACTGGGTAATAAAGGGCATAGCTGAAAGTTACCAAGGTAAAGGAAAACATATAATAACTACTCAAATAGAACATCATGCTATACTTAATAGCTGTAAATATCTTGAAGAAAAGGGGTATGAAATTACTTATTTAAAAGTAGACAGTGATGGAAAGATAAATCTTGAAGAACTGGAAAAATCAATAAAAAAGGATACAATACTGATAAGTATAATGTTTGCCAACAATGAAATAGGTACAATTCAGCCAATTAAAAAAATCGGTGAAATAGCTAGAAAACACAACATAATATTTCATACAGATGCAGTACAGGCAATAGGTCAGCTTAAAATAGATGTAGAGGATATGAAAATAGACCTTTTGTCAATGTCAGGACATAAATTTTACGGTCCTAAAGGAATAGGAGCTTTATATATAAGAAAAGGAATTGAACTTAAATCTTTTATACATGGAGGCTCTCAAGAAAAAGGGCTTAGAGCAGGTACAGAAAATGTTGCCGCAATAGTCGGTATTGGAAAGGCAATAGAGCTTGCTGAAAACGATAGAGAAATAGAAAGTAAAAGACTTATTAAACTTAGAAATAAACTTATAGATGAATTGTTAAAATCTATACCTTACAGCAATCTAAACGGACACAAAACTGATAGACTTCCTTCAAATGCCAATCTATCTTTCGACTTTGTAGAGGGTGAATCTATTCTCTTAATGCTTGATAAAGAAAAAATATATGCTTCAAGTGGTTCGGCCTGTGCTTCAAGTTCTTCAAATCCATCACACGTACTGCTAAGTATAGGACTTTCTCCAGAAAAAGCACATGGTTCATTAAGAATGACTTTAGGCAGAGATAATTCTGAAAATGATATTAATAAAGTAATAGAAATACTACCTAAGATTGTAGAACGTATGCGGGCAATGTCACCTATGTATGATGAATTTTGCAGACTTTCCAAAAAAAATTAATTTAAAGAAATATTAAATTTTCACAATAAATAAAAACCTGCTGCAATGGCACTTAATCCAATGCGGCAGGTTAATTTTACTATTCTACATCTTCCAATATAGCAATATCAAATGCTTCCACTTCAACTTTAATTTCTTTTCCAGCTTTTGTCTTGATATTTGCTGTCTGTTTTTCTTCAGAGTTATTTATTACTACAAGTTTCTTACTGTTTGGATAATAAGCACATTCTGTCTTTATATTGTCACATACAAATGTATCCATTTTTTGTTCATTATGTGCTGCCCACAAAATAGATCTCATAAGAAGTCTTGTATTATCTAAACTAAATCTAAAGCCTGACATATAAACTCCTCTACCCTTTTCAAATTCATTTACTGCAAGAGTAGGTGAATTGTTGTTATCTGCTAATACTGTAACATCTTTTCCAAGTACAAATAAATCTGATACAGTTGGAATTTGTGTTAAATCTGTGTTATCAGCTGTTATGAAGTGACTGTCAGCTTTTGTATACTGATATTTTCCTAAGCACTTCTTAGTACCTAAATCTTTATCAACACCCAAAATATGGTTAAGTT
>CAZQDT010000009.1:0-21298 GCA_964592005.1 uncultured Eubacteriales bacterium | reverse complement strand
AAATATTGGGTACTGTAATCTGTTGCAGTAGGTTCGTTTACACCTATAAATCCTCCACCATTAGCAACCCATTCTGTAATCTTCTCTACTACTTCTTCATCTTTCCAATTATCTCCGCCACTCCAAGCACTATTTAAAAATCCTGCATTAATTAAAACTTTTACATCTTTAGAAATACCATTTTTCTTAACATCTTCAAAACTGATAAATTCTACATCAAATGGAAGTCCTGAAAGTGCTTCATAGATATTTGTCAAATCAATTTCAGGATGCTCATGAAGGTGACCACTGCAAATCCATGAACGAAGACTTCCCCATGCAGTAAGTACAGCTACTTTACCATCTATTACATATGGTTTACCCTGTGTATGTAAAGCTTTCAATGTTCTAAATTCATCTGTAAGTTTTTCCATATAATCACAAAAATCAGGGAATGGCTCTACCAAATGAAGATATCCTCCCAAACCAATTCTGTCAACTGGCATTCTCAACAAAGCTCGTCTTATATTAATCCAGAAACGTTGTGCATCAAGTGTAGGATTTCCTCCTGGTGCAAATGTAGGCTCGCCTTTTAATCCAGTAGGGAATAAATATGGGTGAAGTCTTAACTCGTGAGTTTCTACTCCCTTAGCACCTGCTCCTAATCTTGCCTCAAAACCATTAAATACACATTTGATAAGTCCATCAAAACCAAAATCCTTAAATCTTTCACCATAAGGTTCTACACCAATCCAGCTATCATCATAGAATACATAAGCTTTTTTGCCATATTCATGAACCAAATCAATACATTTTTTACCAAAAGAAACTACAAATTCATTTACAAAATCCATCCAATCTCTATACTTTTTGCTTGGATTATTATGTGTCGAATTATATTTTCCATTATTTACAAAATCTTCAGAAGTCATTTTATAACCTTTTACTTTTTCAAATTCTCTCAAAGACACAGGATTTACTGTAAAATCATATGAACCCCAATCACTGAAAAGACTTCTGTTTTTGATATCATCGCCCCAGAACCATACAAAGTTATAGAACATCGAAGTAAAACGTACTACTGTTGTAGCAGGATGAGTTTCACACCAATTTCTTAACCATTTTAAAATATTTTCCTGTGTTTCAGGATATCTTGGCTCTACTGCCATAAGATGCTCTTTGTCACCCCAATCATTCGTTATATGATTGTACATAGAAATTTCTTCCCATAATCTCACTGACAAAAAGTTTACTGTATATTTATGCCATTTCTTAACATTTTTTACTGTTACAGTTCCTTTTTCTTCATTGAATGTCCAATTCTCTAAAGGTACTTCTTTTCCAGTAGTTCTGTCAAATACCTGCCAAAATTCTTTTGGGTCATCTTTTGCATTTACCATAAACTGTTCTCTGAAATATCCTTTAAGAAGGTCTATTTCTATTGTTGTATCCTCTGCAACCACTGGCGAACTCATAAGGAAGTTTTGCTGTAACTTGTCCATATTTTGTTTTGCCCACGCATTATCAGAACGTATCATACATATAGTTGAATAAATTCCATATCCTGAATTTATAATTTCATCTGAAAGTTGTGTTCCATCACTGTCACGAATAACATCTGCTCCCCATTTTTTTGCAAGCTTTAATGTTAAATCTTCAAAACCTGACTCACCCGGTAAAGTAAAACTATCTCTCATAATAAATCCTCCATTTTCTTTATTTTAAATATATTAAATATTACTTTAAAACTACTTCTTTCTGCTTATAAAAAATGCTACTAACCCCATTACTGTAATTAATACTAATAAAATTATTATAATTATTACTAATCTGCCTATCGCCATAGATATCTTTCCTTCCTATTTCTTCCTGCTTATAAGAAAAGCAACAAGCCCCAATATTGCTACTACCAAAATTACCAATATTATACCAAATATTATAAAACTTTTGGCATCGCCTGCCATAAAAATTGCAGTAGGTCCATCTGCTCCGCCTATAATACCTACACTACTACTCATTGTACTCACCTCCAGGGTACAAAGTAGAAGTATATAATCTCTTAGGCTGTGGAAGTTGTTTTCCTGACGGTGCTTTTGTCAAATCTTCATATGTACCCGAATATATAAAAGCTGTTTCAGGGGTATAAATTATAACATCTTCTTTTCCTCTTCCAAATAAATCACCATGTACCACATATCCATCTTCAGGGAAAGTAATGACTGCTTTCATTTCTCCATCATAGAAAGTAGGATTAACTCCGCCACCTCTTCTATAACCTAATATGTAATCTTTTCCTTCGCCATTCCAATTTCTAAAGGTATCAACTATTGTAAGCCAGCCGCCAAACTCTCTGTTTTCTTTCCAAATGGTTCTACCCTCTGAGCTCACTAAAAACATTCCGTCTTGACCTCTGCCACTCCTGTCACCTCTTATTATACGGTCTAAACCTGCCATCTGCAAGCCTTTTTCATTTTCCAAAAATTTACCTAAAGCTATATGCTGTGATTCTTTTGTATCCGTATGACGCCAGATTTCATTTCCTTTTGTATCAAATAATACAGTGATACTTCCACCTACTGCTACTTCCACCTTGCCATCACCGTTTACATCACCAAACCACAAACAATCTGCATGGTCATCTAAAAAATTACAATCCCAAAGCAATGTTCCATCTTGGTCAAGCATATCATAACCTGCCATAATTTCATCACAACCATCACCATCTATATCATAGGCATAAGGAAAATGTCCTGTCCTTCCCTCATGCTCCCACATTACATTAAAATCCTTATCCATTGCCCAAATCTTTTTATATCTGTTTTTAAGAATTATATTCTGTGCATACTCACTTCCTGTAAGATTTGCTATTAAAATACAATCATGGGCTTCATTGTCAGGCAAGTCATATTCTTTCTTGATTTCCCCTGTCTGTCCATTTATAATTTTAAATTTTTTATTCATTACACATAAAACTTCAAGCTTTCCATCACCATCTATATCGTAAACCTGTGCCGGAAAATCAGAGCCAAACCTTCCCGGATTTTCAACCGGATTTCCTACCTGCCAAAGCATATTTCCATTCATATCAAATGCTGTAACGCATTCAAGCTGATGAGGAACATATCTGTCATCAATTTCGCCATCTGCCTGTATCATTACCATTTCCATACGTCCGTCTGCATTCAAATCACCCAAAAGCATTTTACAATTTTTACCTGCTTTTTCGCTATAATCCACTTTTCCCAATAATATTGGTTCTGCTGCCATTTGAAATTCCCCCTTATATATTATTTATCCAACTGCATAGCCTCTGTAAGCATCATCATTGTAAGTGCCTGACCATAAGCAGTAGGAGTTATTGGAATATCTTTGTAATGCTGTGAATTTTTACCCATCGCTGTTCCATAGGAAACCTGCAATACTGTTCCATCTTCATCTATACATCCGATTACACCTTCAAGTGCCTTTTTACCAATCTCAAGATATTTTTTATCAATATAGCCTTTTCTTACCGCTTTCATTATTCCATAAGCAAAACCTGCTGTCGCCGAAGCTTCAAGATAAGAGGAATTGTCATCTATTATAGTATACCAAAGTCCCGACTTATCCTGATAATTTGCTAAAGACTTTACCTGTGCCTTGAGAGTTTCTATCAGATATTTTTTAACTGCTCCCTCAAGCTCTGAAATTTCAAGATATTCAACTACACTTGAAGTATACCAGCTATTTCCTCTTGCCCAACGTACTCTTCCAAAATTATGTCTGCCTTCAAAATTCCAGCCATGAAACCAAAGCCCTGTTTCCCTGTCATATAAAGCCTTAATATGCTCCAAAAATTGATATTCAGCTTCTTCTAAATATCTTTGATTACCTGTAAGCTTACCCATCTTAGTCAAAAATAGAACTGTCATAAACAAAGTATCTGCCCAAAGCTGTTGTCTATTTTCTTCTATTATTGTAATATGCTGTAAACCATCTTCTAAAGTCCTTGGCATTTCATTAATTACCCATTCCGCCCATTCTGTACATAAATCCATATACTCTGGCTTAGGATTTATTTCATAAATATGTAAAAGCGTCAGAAACGGAGCAACCGAGTTTACGTTCTTAGGCGGTAAACCTACTGCTATACGTTCCTCATACCATTTTTCTATATAATCAAGATATTTCTTTTCACCTGTAGCCTTATAATATTTAAACAATCCGTAAATACCTACACCCGTAGGCCATTCCCAGCTCTGAAAATTCATATGGCTGTTGGAATTTTCTTTTGTAGCATTTACCATCTTATAGAAAACCTTTTCTAATAAAGCAGAATAATCTTTCAAAACTTTTCCCCCTAACTTTCATATTTGCTTATATAATATATTGAAAATATAAATAAATCAATAGATAATTTTATAACAATAATTTCTAGCCTTAATTTTCTTCTCTATAAGCCTGTTTCCACTTATCTAAAAGTCCTCTGAATATATTCTGACATTCCTTTACAAAACCCTGTTTTTTCTTTATATTTGCATATTCTATCTTTGCTTCTTCATTCTCAGGGTCTAATTCAAATACTTTAAGTAAAGCATTTTCTGTTTGCGAAACATCTTTCTTTTTATTATAAAGCTTTGCAAGCAAAAGCCATATATCTTTATCGTTTCTTTCAAATTTTAAAGCCTGTTCAGCATAATCTATTGCTTTTTGTATATTATTAAAACTTTGTTCTAGTCTTGCATATTCATAATAATATTCAGCATTTTCTTTATTTTCAACTTTTCTTAAACATTCCTGTGCTTCATCATATAATCCTTTTTCTATATAAATTTCCGCCACTTTAAAAAGGCTTTTTTCTTTATCTCCCAAGTTTACAGCTTTTTCGTAATATTCAACCGCTTTATCTAAATTGCCTTTTTTCTGTTCCAAAGCACCAAAAAAATTGTATTTTTTAGGGCTGTTATCCATAAATACATACTTATCAACATAGTCAAATGCTTCTTTATATCTTTCCTGAAGCATTAAAACTTCTCCTATATTTATTATTATATCTTCATTTCTTGGCTCTTTTCTGTGGGCATTTTTATAACAAAGCATTGCATCATCATATTTACCCATTTTTAAATATGCTACCCCTAAATTATTTAAAAGTGAAAAATCTTCATTTATCTCCAAAGCTTTAAGATATCCTTTTACTGCTCCCAAATAATCCCTTTTACTAATACATTCATCAGCTATTTCTTTTTCTTTTTTCCATTTATCCATATTTTCCCATGAATATATCTGTTTTCTTATATCTTCAAGCTCATTTTCATCAAAATAGTCAATAATTCTTAAAAATTCTACATATTTTAAGGCAAAACTTTCCTCTTTATCCTTAATCCTGTCAATTTTAGCTGAAATATATGACATATCCAATTCTTTAGATATCCAATTTTCAATCTTTCCAGATAAAAAATCATCAATGGATTGTTTCCAATAATAATAACAGTGATACAACAATTCTTCTAAAGAATAAACCCTTTTTCTCGTCAATTCAAAATAATATGGATTTTTTACATTTTTAGGAGAAATACTTAATATAAGCAAAATAAGCCCCTCCTTTTATTTTTTAGCCTTACGCTTTTCCAAAGCTTCTTCTCTTGCTCTTTTTTCTCTTTCTTTTATTTCATCAATATGATTATTCAACCATTTTAAAACATCTCTTTTAACAGAAACCCTGTTAGATTCATTCAGCATTTCATGTCTGCCGCCCTCATAAAATTTAGAATAAATTCTTCTATGCCCTGTCGCAGTAAGCCAATCCACTACTTTTACAACTCCATGTGAATAGTTCCCTACCGGGTCCATATCTCCTGAAAAGAAATAAATATCTAAATCCTGTGGCACCTGTTCTGCCCATTTTTTTCCACTTACTTCTTTTATAAGATTGAATAAATCAAAAAATCCTCCATAAGTAAATACAAAACCACATAATGGGTCATTTATATACTTGTTAACTTCATCAGCATCTCTACTTAACCAGTCATAATCACTATGTCTTGGATATGCTTTTTTATTGTATTTTCCAAATACTTTTTTATCTATATCATTAGCAACTGTAAGCTTTCCTTTTTCATTCATCTTTTTCTGAACATATTTTATCACAAAATTTATAAAAGGAGTACCCGAACCAGTTCCTGTAAGAATAAGGCCAGTCAATCCCTCACCATACTTTGCAGCATAATATCTGCTCATAAACGAACCCATACTATGACCCATAAGTATATATGGTTTATCCGGATAGTCTTCCTTTATTTTACAGGTAAGTGTATACATATCTTCTACCACTTTTTGCCAACCATTTTCTTCTGCAAAAAATCCTAATTTGTCTTGAGAAATTACCGATTTCCCATGTCCTAAATGGTCATTTGCACATACCAAAAACTTTTTAGCTGCAAGAAATCTTGCAAATTCATCATATCTTTCTATATGTTCCGCCATTCCATGAGCTATCTGTACAATTCCTATTACTTTTTCACTTGGAACCCATTTTATAGCATGTATTTGAGTAATTCCATCAGCTGACGGATAGTAAAATTCTTCTTTTCTGACTAATTCATCTACCAAATAAAACACCTCTACATTTCTTTATCTTCTATGTATTTTTTCAAAGTATCAAAATTTCCGCTATAAATAATCTGAAGTAAATTGTTAAGTCGTACTAATGCCTTTTTCAATAAATCTTCATTTATAAGTTTATCCTCAAAAGCTTCTGCTATTTCATCTATATCCACTATTTTCATAGTTCCACTTTCATAGATAATAACATCAGCAAGCAAATCGCTAAATACATAAGCAGTTTCTCCTGCCTCTTCATGCTTTTCTGTATCTATTATATCACAATACCAATATACCAATTCATCCTTAGAATTATACATCTTGCTTACTTTAAATCCGTCTTCTATAAAATAACAGGATAATCCCCTTGCTATATCATTTCTAGGCTTTAATGTATTCCATCTGGTAATTATAATATTATCTTCGCAAAATAAAACCTCATCATCTTTCAAGTATGTAGTTTCATAAGGTATAAATCTCTTGCGAAATATTTTAGGTTTAGCCATCTTATAAACTCCTCTTTTCAATTAGAATTAACAGCTTTATTTCATTTTTATTCCTTTTTCGGTAAATTCTATCTTTTTTTCCTTTAAAAGCTTTCCTACTGCTCTTTTAAATGCTTTTTTACTCATATTTAAAGTATCTTTTATTTCTTCAGGAGAACTTTCATCATTAAGTCCTAATTCTCCACCACACATTTCAAGTTGCTCTATTATAATCTGTGCATCTGTATCCATCTGCATATATGCCGGCTGCCTAACACTTAAATCTAACTTTCCGTCTTCTCTTATCTTTAAAACCCTTGCTTCCACAGTATCGCCATATTTGTAATTCCCATAAAATTCCTTATTAGAAATCAAACCATGATATTTATTATCTACGGCAACAAAAGCTCCGAAATCTTTATTAATTTCATATATAACACCTGTAACTTTGTCGCCCTCTTTATAAGGTGCATTAAATTTAAGATTTTTATATACTTCCATAGTTGCACATAAACGTTTAGATTTATCAATGTAAAGAGAAACTAAATACTCTTTACCTTTTTCTATTCTAAATTTCTGTTCTTTATGAGGTAAAAATAAATCTCTTTCCAAACCCCAATCCAAAAAAGCTCCTATTCTTTCTGATGCTACAACTCTAAGAAGTTTTATTTCTCCTAAAGTAATCTTAGGCATTTTTGTAGTAGCAATCATTCTATCTTCTGAATCTCTGTATACAAAAACTTCTACTTTATCTCCTACATTTGCTCCATCCGGTATCTGCCTTTTAGGAAGCAATACATCATCTTTGCTGCTTTGAGATGTTTCATTCAAATAAGCTCCCACTGATGTAATTCTTAAAATTTCAAGCATCTGTATTTCACCAAGTTTTATCATCTATCTTCCTCTTTTCATATAAATTTCCGACAATCTTCTTAATATCTTATTATAACCTATTTAATCCAAAATATATAGTATTATTTTCAAAAAAATAAAAAATCTTTTTAAAAATTAAAAAGCCCCCTTACACAAGGGAGCTAAAACATTCCTATTTAATATTCAAATATTGTGCTACAAAATCTTTCATAGCATCTTTTTCACAAACTGTTTTATGTCTTATTTCTCTTTTATCAATATTTTTTATAGGTGCTGGAACTTCTGCTTTCTGGATTTGTGCTAATGTATCCAAAAGTTTGAAATCATCTTCTTCTGCATATTTTTCATCTATTGCACGTAAAACATCTTTTGTAAATTTATATGGGCTTGCTGTGGAAACTATGACTGTCATAGTATCATCACTTGTTCTATTAACATATTTTTCATAAGCAGCATATGCAACTGCTGTATGAGTATCCATTATATAACCTGTTTTTTTATACATTTTATTTATAGCAGCAAAAGTTTCTTTTTCCGTTGCATATTCTCCCCAAAATAAATTTCTTGAAATTTTAAATTCATATTTTCCATCTTTTTTAAGATTTTCCATAAGTTCCTTAGTTTTATCCTGATTTGACAAATGATAAATAAGTCTTTCAAGATTACTTGATATAAGAATATCCATAGATGGCGAAACCGTAACCATAAATTCTCTATTCTTATCGTAAACTCCTGTATTAAAGAAATCAAACAATACCTTGTTTTCATTAGAAGCACAAATAAGCTTATTTATTGGCAAACCAAGACGTTTTGCATAGTAACCTGCAAGAATATTTCCAAAATTTCCAGTAGGTACAGCAAAACTAATTATTTCTCCACACGCAATTTCTCCAGATCTTACCATTTGAGCATAGGCATAGAAATAATATACAATCTGTGGTACAAGTCTTCCTATGTTTATAGAATTAGCTGAAGAAAGTACAAAACCATTTTCTGCAAGTTGTTTTTTAAATTCATTGTCAGTAAATATTTCTTTAACGCCTGTCTGAGCATCATCAAAGTTTCCCTTAATACCTACAACGCAGGTATTTTTTCCCTCTTGAGTAGTCATTTGTCTTTTTTGTATAGCACTTACTCCTTCTTCTGGAAAAAATACTATTATCTTTGTACCTTCAACATCTGCAAATCCCTCTAAAGCTGCTTTTCCTGTATCTCCCGATGTAGCTGTAAGTATCACTATCTCCTTATCAATACCATTTTTCTTTGCAGAAGTTTTAAGAAGATAAGGAAGTATTGAAAGTGCCATATCTTTAAAAGCTAAAGTCTTTCC
This sequence comes from uncultured Eubacteriales bacterium, assembly GCA_964592005.1. Classification (GTDB taxonomy): domain Bacteria; phylum Bacillota; class Clostridia; order Lachnospirales; family CAZQDT01; genus CAZQDT01. The sequence continues at coordinate 12,049 of CAZQDT010000009.1, read as the reverse complement.
ATGGAAAAGTTCAAGAAAATAATCCCTCTTTTCTTTAACAAGCGGTGCTATCAGCTCTGTATCAAATTTTGAATCATATGCACTGTCTATACAATATTTTAACTCCTCTTCCGTGAAATCTGTAAAAAATAATTTCAAAACTTCATATGCAAGCTCTTTATAAGACATATTCACTATATCTTTAATTTTAAAATCAGGCTCAGGCATTTCAACCGGAACAAACAAACCTCCTTCCTCTGATATACCCTTTAATATTGCCTGTGATGGTGTAACAACATTAGCTGCATTTCTTGTACTTACATAATTAATTTTATTCATTTTAATCCTCTCCATAAAATATATTTTTATAAACTGTTTAACACAGTTCAAATTTATTATCTAATTTTATAAATCTCTGTAAAATATAAGGTCACTCATCAATTCAGAAGGAACTCCTGCTTTTGTCTTATCAAGCTTGGAAATTCTAAGTTCAATGTCTTTTACTTTTTTAACTTTTGCTCTATTATACATGTTTGCCGCTTCAGCAAATGCTACTTGTCCCTGAAGTCTTTCTCTTATTTCTTTGCTAAACGGACAGTAATTGTACATTATTGCCCTTACCACCTTATTCAATCTTACTGCACCTGTAGATTCATATCTAATCCATGTTTCATAATCCGTAGCAAAAGCTTCTTTAAGCATATTTCTGCTTTTTACCATAAGGTCTTTTATTTTTTCTTTTGCCTCATTTGAAAGGTCGCTATTTTTTCTATAAAACTGTATATAATCTGCATATTCTGAAGTTAATGATTTTTGAGTTATATCTGACCATGCTGTACCCATAACACTTTTACACATCTCCCATCTGTATGTACCGGAGCATCTTGTAACCATATTATCCAAATTTTCACAGGTAAATATAGGGAATGAAAATCTCGCCGGTTTATTTCTATCTCTCATTGCTATCGGCTGCCACATAATACTTTTTAAGCCAAATGTAGGCAAAAGTATTATATCCGGTACAACTTCCCTTTGATAGTAATATTTCTCAAGTCCTCTTTCAGGTGCATGACAAAAACTTTCCCTGTAAAACAATGAAAAATCTATTTCTTTAAGCTTTTTAAAACTTTCTGATAATTTTTCAAAAGAAACATATCCTCTTTCAAAACTTCCTACAATATTCTCTGAACAAAGTATAGGAAAATATGAACTTGCCTGACCATAACAAAGCCTTTGATTTTTCTTAATGTAATTAATTATTTCAAAATTAATCTTTGCATCTTGATCTCTGTCATATTTTTCCTTATCTCTATCTGTTACTTTTTTAGTCCTTTTAAGTTCTCTGAATGTATCATAGTAATCCATATCAAATTCATTTAAAGATGGCTCTCTTTCTCCATTATATATTGCCTCTAGCCATCTCCTTGCACTATAAATATTACAATATTGACAATCTTCAAATTTATCCGGCATACAGTACAATTCCAAAATTTCTTCTTTTGTAAGCAATCTTTCATCCATATAGGAATAATTTAAAAACATATTGTAAATTCTATCATTATTATTTTCTTTCACTACTCTTTTAAAAACTGCCTGATATATGTCAAAAAAAGCTTCCCCAATATATGCCTTTATCTTTCTGAGTTCTCCTTCATTTGAATTTTTATCTTTTGTATTTATAAATTCCTGTACATATGCTTTAAATATAGTTGCAACATCCAAACTTATTTCTGAATACTCCAAAATCTTAGATAAACTGTTTTCCAGCTCTATTGGTATTCCCTGTGCATTAAGACGTACTGTACTCAAATCTATTCTGTCTGACTTTTCTACTGTTTCTTCAGTTTCTTCTTCACCATTAACAAGATTTTTATACAATAAGTTCATTTGCTTTAAAATATATTCAGGTTCATCAAATCCAAGTATTTCTTTTGTATCTTCAAGAAAAGCTTTCGCCATCTGCATTATATATTCTAAGACTTTTAATATTTTAGCATTTTCTTTTTTGGCTGCTTTACCTAATTCAATAAATTCACAGTATAAATTTTCATCTGTATTATTAAATATAATACCAAACTCTTTTTTTACAAAATCTATACTTTCTGCTATTTCTTCTTTCAATTCCATCAAAGCATCTGAAACTTGTCCCACATTATAACTTGTAGCAATCTCATTAAGCGTAAGAAGTTTTTCAAATTCTTTTCCACCATTTTTTACCATGTATTCAAAATACTCTATTTTTGTAACAAGTTCATTATTTTTCTTGACATCTGTATAAATACTTTTTATATCTTTCAAAAAAAATTTATAATCTACATCTTTAAAATCTTCTGCTTGGCTTGAAAAAGAAACTTTTGTATACCATTTTTCTCTTTCTTCAAGATATGTCATTTTTTCTTTTCTATCAATTTTTAAGTTTTCCTTTAAATAAAAATAATATAAAATTAATTTTTCCTTAAAAACTGTAACCAAAGATTCATTCTTTTTAATCATATCCAATAACTTATATATTTCTCCAAACATTTCAAGAGAAGAAGCTATGATATATTCAGAATACTCTTTTTTTACTTCTAACAAATCTCTAACGCTTTTAACATTTCCCGAAGGATATATATATATTATACTATCTTCTGCTGCAATATATGTATATATATATTCCCCTTCAATTGCTCCGTTTACCCCTATAAAACTACTAGAACCTATTTCTGCTACTTTATAATAAGATGTTCCCTGCACAAACCCTTTTTTTCCCAGCAAAACATCAAACTTACCTTGAAGTACTATACCAAATTTTTCCGCCGTATCTCCTTCAACAAAAACTATTTGTCCTTTTTTTATGACATTCTTTCCCTCTGAAAGCTGACACGCCTGCATAATCAAACCCCCTTACAAAATCATGCTATAATAAAATTACAAAATATATTTTAATTTTAACATAGTAATATCATAAAAGTCAACAACTCGAAAACTCTCTTGCACACTTTGTACAATTATATTTTTCTTTAATACTGTCTTTATTTAACATTGTAAATTATAAAATTGTATTGTTTATATTTTTTATAAATAAACAACAAAAATTTATTGTTTATTTAATCTATTTATGTTATAATTTCTATAAGTAATTTTAGAGAAGAGGTGCATTATATGTCTAAATTAAAAAAAGAACCTAAGCTTTCTTTAAAAGATGTTTTAAAAAAAGATAAAGCCAAGGCTGACTTAAATAAAGAAAAACATAAAATTAAATTCTTTAGCAAAAATTCTGAAACTAAAGAAAAATTAAAGCCCGATAAAAAAGCAAAAATTCCTTTAAATTTCAAAAAGTTCCACATTGATTTTAGTAAGATTACATTTTTCAAAAACACTAAAATCACTAAAAAACTTATGATTTCTTTTACATTTGTTTTGTTACTGCCACTTATTCTTATACTTGTATTCTTCTACTCAAGTGGTGTTTCAACTGTTGAAGAAAAAGTCAGTGTCGTTACAAATCAATTATCTTTGCAAGCTGCTAAATCTTTAAATATGCGCGTAGAAGAAATTGAAAGTATTGGTACAAAAATGTTTTCAGATGAAGCTATTTATAAAAATCTTGTAACACGTATTTCTCCTACTGCAGAATCTATTGATAAATATAATGCAAACAGTGCAATTAATTCAGCTCTTAAAACATATTCATTGTCAAATGATACTACTATTGATGGAATATATTTGTATCTCAATGATGATAATCAATCTGTTATTCATAACGGCAAAGGTAAAGATGATGAATATTTAAGAGGTGACTTTTTAACTTCAGAACTGTATACGGAGCTTCTTAACTTTAAAGGTACCAAATGGATTACTAAATTAAATGACGAAAACGAACGTCTTTATTTATGCAGAAATATTTCAAACCTTTCAAATGGAAAACATTTAGGTTTTATGCTTTTAAGTGTACGTTTAAGCACTTTTTCTGAACTTATTAATGATATTGACCTCGGTAAAAACTCAGACTTTACTCTTGTAACTTCTGATGGAACTATACTTACAGGTCCGGAAGATACAGAATTACTTGGAACTTCCATGGATCTAGAATTATTTGCCAAGATATGCGAACAAATAGAATTAAACTCAACAGCTGAAGAAACTGTTCATACTTTTACATATAAAAATGAGTTAGTTTCTTTTGATACCTGCTCAAACGGTTGGGTTTCAATTGCTGAAATACCTTTAAGTTCTCTTACAAACGAATTTAAGACCATTTGTTATATTTCAATAATAATAGCAATTATTTGTTCAGTTATTGTTATATTATTGGCTCAGATTATATCTTCAAGCATAGTAAATCCTATTCAAAAGCTTATGGGACTTATGGAATTAGTTGAAAAAGGCGATTTGACAGTTCAGATAAATGACTATAATAAGAGTGAAGTTGGTCTTCTCTCTAAGAGTTTTGATAATATGATTTCAAATGTTAATACTCTCGTTAAATCTAATTCAGATATAGCTACTAAAGTACATACTGACACAATTACCTTAAAAGATGCTGCGGACCATTCCTCGAATACAGCTCAACAGGTTGCATTTTCTATTGAAAATATCGCAAATGGTAATATGGAACAGGCACAAGCAGCCGATAAAGCCAATCATTTAATTCATGATTTAGCCGAAAACATTACACAAGGTGTAGATTCTCTTAACGAATTTACAAAGATTGTAGATAATACAAGACTTATTGGAAATAATGCCAAAACTACTATGTCATTACTCACTGAAAAATCTAACGAAAGTCTTGATATGTTCAATACTTTACAAACTACTATTGAACAACTTAATAAACGTTTTAAAGAAATTGTTAAAATTACAAGACTTATCGAAGAAATATCTGATGAAACAAATATGCTTTCATTAAATGCTACTATCGAAGCCGCCAGAGCAGGAGAAAGTGGGCGAGGCTTTGCTGTAGTTGCAGGTGAAGTTGGAAAATTAGCTATTCAGTCAAAAGAAGCTACGGAGCTTATAAATAAAATTACACGCAATATCCAGACAGACACTTCAAATTCTGTTAAATTACTTCAAAAATGTAAAATTCTTTTCAATGAACAAATTGGTTCTGTTGAAGATACAAATAATGCTTTTAATGATATTGATGATGCTCTTTCAAAAATTACTTCTGGCATTAAAATTCTTGAAGCAAATATGTCTGAAATCTCAAACAGAAAAGATGATACTATTATTTCTATTGAAAGTATTGCAGCTATTACAGAAGAGTCTGCATCTTCAGCTCAAGAAGTTATGGCTATCGGACAAGAGCAAAATTCAACTGCTGAACAATTAAATCAGCTCGCTATTCACCTTGCCGAACTCGTTAAATCTCTTGAAGAAAATATTAAACAATTTGAAGTTTAATAAAATTAAAAGAAGAAATCCTAAATTTCAAGGATTTCTTCTTTTTTTATTAACAATATTGTACCATCTTTTCTTTTTATTCTGTAACTTTCCTGTTTTTCAATCAAATCAAAAGGACTATCTGCCTTATTTTCCAATATTGCTATTTTTTCACCTGTTGATTTTTCTTTTGCTTCTCTGATAATAAAATGTTGCCACTTTTCACTCCAATAATACTTTTGATTTATTACTCGCTCCTTTTGTGTAGAAAAATCTCCCGGTATATCTACTTTATTAGTTTCTACTGATTTTAAATATTTTTGTTCACTTGTCAATTCTACTACCGGATATTCCCCATTTTTCCATACAACTTCTCCCAGACTCAAAATACTAAGCCAATATTTTTCTTTAGATGTATTTTCTTTATCCCACATCTCATTCCAATATGCCCGTGAATCTTCAACCACATTAAGTACAAGCTCAAAGCCTTCTTCCTGCCAATGGTAAATTCTCAAAAAAGTACCTGTTTCAAAAGCCCCAAGCATTTGGTCTGCATATTCTCTGACTATAATCAAAGATTTTTCTTCTTTTTTTAAAGGCATTATCTGCAAAGCTTTAACTTCAAAAAAATTATCAACAATACTTGAATATTTATACTTTGTATCCACAGCTTCATACACAACTATCACTGTATTTTTAGGCGAAAGCCTTAGTACAAAAACAGCATCTTTATTTTCATCTCCTGATACATCTCCCATTACTGTCTTTAAAGTAATTCCTTCTATATCGTCAGTAAACTCTATATCATTTGCTATAATTTTTATAATCTCTTTTTCCAGCCTTTTCCGTTCACTTCCCGTACTTTTCATATATTCTTCTAATACTTCTTTAACTATTTCTCCATTAGCCGAAGCTCTCATGTTTCCTGTATTACAAAAAATCACAACAAATATTATACTCAACACTAATGACATTATTTTTCTTTTCAAAAAGACACCTCTAAAACTTTTATTAATACAATATATGAAACAAACTTAAAGTTAAGACTATCTTTACCCTTTAATTTTAACTGGTATTCCTGATACAACTAAATAAACATTTTCTGCTTCTTTTGCCAAATATTGATTTACTTTTCCTGCAATATCTCTAAACTCTCGGCTAAGCTTATTTTCTGGCACTATTCCTGCTCCTACTTCATTGGTGACTAATACTACATTTGTATTATATTTACTTTCCATTTGTTTAACTGATTCCACCAGATTTTTCATTTCACACAATATCTTTTTTTCTTCTTCCCTATAATTCAAATTATTATATTCCTCATCTGTAAAATTCGGAGCTGCTTCCATAAGCAGATTAGATATCATTATTGTCACACAATCAAGCATAATACCTTTATAACCTTTATTTAAATCTAATATTTTATCTCCTACATTTCTATATGCTTCTAGCGTATCCCATTCTTTTTTTCTTCTTTCTTTATGTAATTTTACTCTTTCCTCCATTTCTTTATCAAAAACTATTGAAGTCGCAATATACAACACCGATTTTTCTTTTTGCAATAACTGCTCTGCAAAAACAGATTTTCCACTTCTCGCACCGCCTGTAACCAATACCATAAATTTTTTCCTCCTTTAACAATCTAAAAAAGCCGCCAACCTAAAAATTAGCCAGCAGCTTTTGAAATTTTAAATTAACTTAAAATTCTAACAACATTTTTATTAAGCATTATTATCTTAAATACAACTAATCCTATGCAGCTTACAGTCACAAATTCACCAAATGCAACCGAAAATGCTGTAATAGCATATGGAAGCTTATAAAGATAAGAAAGCTCTGCACCTACAATTAATCCATTTGATATTGCCGGAAAAAGACTTGCAATTATCTGATTTTTAGTCTTACTCATAGCCCAGACCGAAAGTATCGTAGCAATCGTGCCAAAAATCACATCAATCACACCTAAAGGACTAAACATATTTGCTAAAGCACACCCTATTATAAGTCCTACTGCATAATCTGAGTTAATCAACATAAATAACAACATTATTTCAGAAATTCTAAACTGAACATCTCCATAGGATAATGGAGCTATAATCAACGTCAATACCATATACAATGCCGCTACGATTGCATTCTTAACTAACTTAACTACATTTGTTGTTTTCATTTTTAATTCCTCCTGTTTTTTATAGATGGTTAAGCAGTAACATCTTTTAATGTTAGCATTCAAAGATTTTATCACAAAAACTGCATTATATCAAGCCAAATTTTTAATATTAAATTCTTGGTAAAAATCCCACTTTTTTGTAAACCTTTCTAAGTGTTTTTTCAGCTATATATGCTGCCTTTTCAGCATTTACTTTCATAATGTTATCAATATAATCAGGATTTTTTGCAAGCTCCTGATATTTTTGCTGTATAGGCTTTAATCTGTCCGCAACTGTTTCTCCTACTGCTATTTTAAATTCTCCATAACCTTTTCCATCAAATTCTCTTTCTGCTTCTTCAATAGTTTTACCTGTAACAGCAGAATATATATCCAAAAGGTTACTTATTCCCGGCTTATCTTCACCATATCTTATTTCATTGCCTGAGTCAGTCATTGCTCGTTTAAATTTATTTATAATTACATTTGGTTCATCGAGTAAAGCTATTGTATTATTTTTATTTTCATCCGATTTTGACATTTTCTTTGTTGGGTCTTGAAGTGCCATTATTCTTGCTCCTGATTTTGCTATATATGGTTCAGGAACTTTAAATAAACCATTATAAATTCCATTAAGTCTGTTTGCTATATCTCTTGTTATCTCAAGATGTTGCTTTTGGTCTTCTCCTACTGGAACTAAATCTGTCTGATACAATAAGATATCCGCTGCCATAAGCACTGGATAAGTAAAAAGTCCGGCATTGATATTATCCGTATGTTTAGAAGACTTTTCCTTAAACTGTGTCATACGATTAAGCTCTCCCATATAGGTAAAACAACCCAAAACCCAAGCTAATTCTGCATGCTGACGTACATGTGACTGTACATATAAAATATTTTTCTCTGGGTCAATGCCTGCTGCTATATACTGCATCAATACATCTCTAGTTGCCTTTCTTAGTGCCGCTGGCTCTTGTCTTACAGTTATTGCATGAAGGTCTGCTATACAATATAAACATTCATATTCATCTTGAAGTTTAACCCAGTTATTTATTGAACCCAAATAATTTCCAAGTGTGACAAATCCTGATGGCTGCATTGCACTGTATATTCTTTTCTTTGCTTCTTGTTCCATAAAAACATCTCCTTTTAAAATTCATAAAAAAAGCATTCCATCCCAAAAATAAGGACGAAATGCTACTTCCGCGGTACCACCTAAATTAGATTAAATCTCTCTCAACAGATACTAAAATATCCTGTCTTTATAACGTAAGACAAACGGCTCACACTACTAAATTCATGCTGCATCTCCTGAATCCATTCAATGTATCCTTTATATCGTTACCTCACACCATCGAACGACTCGCTGAATAAATAAAATACATCTACTACTTTCAATCATTGATTTTAACATATAATACTTTTAAATATAGTATCATATAGTTTTGAAAAAATCAATTATTTTTTATTTTTCTTATCACTTCTTCAACATCAAAAAGTTTTTCCTTATTTTGGGAATATTCTATAAGTTTTCTATTATATCTATTAAATTCCCCTATTTTAGTCCCTGCATCTATAATATACCCCACTTTTTTCACTATTTCCAATGCTTTCATATATGTATCTTCTCTTATCGGCTCAAAAGCTTCTTGAAAACAAATCTCATCTGCAAGTACTTTTGCTGCTTGATAATCTATATCATTAGAATATAAAATACCTGTCGAAAAAGATATTCCATTTTTTTGAAGTTTTCTATAAATCGGTATTCCCTTTCCCTCTCCCGCTATAACAAAAACTTTAGCTTCTCCTCTTGGTTTTGCAAGCTCAACACTTCCAAAAATCATATTATAACTTCCATTTGTTATATCATATAATTCCTCTATTCTGTTTCCAACAAAAATTTCTTCTGGTGTGCCTATTGCTGAAATCTTATCCCCTTTAACACACATTACCCTATCTGAAATTTTTGAAGCTAAATCTATTTCATGTAATGACATTATAACAGTTATATTTTCTTCTTTTGACATATGCCTTAAAATATCCAAAAGCTCTATTTTATAACGTATATCCAAAAATGATGTTGGTTCATCAAGTACAATTATTTCAGGTTGTTGACAAATTGCCCTTGCAAGCATTATACGTTGTCGCTGTCCATCACTTATTGCTGTAAAATCCCTATCGGCTATATCCAAAGCATGTACTTTTTCCAAAGACTCTCTAACTACTTTTTTGTCATTTTCTGTAAGCATTCCAAAATGATTTGTATAAGGATAACGCCCTGTTGCAACTACCTCCTCACAGCTCATCATTTCAGGTCTTATTCTTTCTGTAAGTACAACTGCAAGTTTTTTTGCCATTTCTTTATTGGTTATATTTTCAAAATTCAGATTTTCTATATATACCAATCCTGCTACTTTAGAAAGCTGTTTTGTTATGGTTTTTAATATCGTTGATTTTCCTGAACCATTAGGTCCTATGAGTGTAAATATTTCACCTTTTTTTATATTTATATTAATATCAGTTATAATAGCATTGTTATTATAGCCTACTGAAAGTTTTTCTGTTTTGAAATAAAAATCATTTTCCATTATTTACACCCTCTTTTGCCTTTTTATCATAAGCCATATAACTATCGGAGCTCCAAACACTGCTGTAACTGTACTTATCGCCAACTCTTCTGGTGAAAAAGCCGTACGTGCTATCAAATCACAAAACATACAAAATACACCACCACCCAAAAAAGAAGCAGGTATTATAATTATAGGTTTTGATGTCTTTAAAAGCAACTTAGTAATATGTGGAACAGCAATTCCTACAAATGAAATCGGACCTGCAAATGCTGTAACACACGCTGAGAGTATACTTGAAAGCCCTATAAGCAAAACTCTGAAAAGTTTTACATTTATCCCCATACTTTGGGCATAGCCTTCTCCAAGCTGATAAGCTCCTATTGGCTTAGATAGTATAAATGCCATTAAAACTGCTATAAATACTACAATAGATGCAACCTTTAAATTATCCCAAGTCACACCAGAAAAACTTCCCATAGACCATGCTGTAAGATTAGCCACATCTGTTTCTTTTGCAAAAGTTATAAAAAAATCTGTAACTGCAGAACAAATATAACCTATCATAATTCCTACCACAAGAAGCATTGACATATTATTTACATGTTTTGATGCAATAAGAACAAATATCATACATATCAATGAACCTACAAATGCCGCTAAAATCATAACTGTCGCAGGAACTGCACTTACATAATTTAACATTACTATCATTACAAAACTTACAAACATTTTTGCACCAGAAGAAATTCCAAGTACAAAAGGTCCCGCTATTGGATTTCTAAAAAATGTTTGCAATAAAAATCCCGAAACTGACAATGCCCCACCAAGCACTGCCGCTTCTAAAAGACGCGGCAGTCTTATTCTCCATATAATTGTGCTTTCGGTAGTTATCCCTTTTTCTTCTATAAATATTATTTTAAATATATCTATTGGTGATATGTTTACACTTCCTGTATTTATATTCATAACTAATGAAATAATAAAAAGTACAAAGAGCATTATAAATACAAAATAAATTCTTAACGTATTTTTCATCTCTTATCAAACCCTTTCTAGATTATTTCAATTTAAACAAATATGTTAATTTATCCTCACTTGTTGTAAACATCTCATTCATATCAGCTATCATATTTCCTATTGTATCCGAAATTTGGAAGAAATCAGAAGTAGTACACCATACATTTCCTTCTTTTACTGCTTTAAAATCTTTTAAAAGTTCATTTAATGCTGTAAACTCTGCTAAAGTTTCAGGTTTACCACCCAAACTGTAAATATATATTATATAATCTACATCTTTTGCTTTAGCATAAAATTCTTCCATATCCATTTTTGATGTACCTGTTTTTCCTTCATTAAAATCAGGTAAAATATAATCTCCTCCTGCAAGTTCAAGCATAGTAGTCATATAATCCCCAGCATTTCTTGTATACAATACTCCTTTAGAAGTTATATAAAATATTGCTGCTGTTTTTCCTGCTTTTTCTTTAGCACTTACATTATTAACCAATTCAATCTGTTTATCAAATTTTGCCTTAGCCTCATCATCTTTATCAAATAAAGCACCATAAAGCTTAATCCATTCCGTACGTGCAAGAGGATGCTCCTCATATGTAGATTGGTCCAAAAGATATGGTATCTCAAGTTCATCAAGTTTTGCTGCAACTTCAGGTACACTGTTCAACATTGCAGAAAATACTGAGAATTTAGGAGATTGTGCTGCAAGCACTTCATAATCAGGTGCTTTATATTCTCCTACATAAGTTATTTCATTGTTCTCCATCTTTTTTATAACATTATCAATATACCATGTTTCTTTTTTTGTAGTAGTAAGGCTTACTCTATCAAGTGCTTCTATTGCATTTATAAGTGACATTGTAGGTGTAGAAGAAACTAAAATATTATCTACTGGCATCTGTAAAACCCATACATCTTTTTCTACATCAGTTGGAACCTGTTTTCCTTCTGGTACTGTAAGCATACGTTT